>NZ_NFJG01000001.1:0-185526 GCF_002159755.1 Bacteroides sp. An269 | reverse complement strand
TCGCTCCTGTTCTTCGTCAGATAGCCCGCTATCTTCCTCATCACAGAAGCAAAAATGCCTCAAAAACTCATCCCAAATCATCGCACGATAAATTCAAAACAGCTTCTTATCCTTCATCATTTTTCAGACCAGCTTGTAAACACCTCCGGCATAATTGCGGATGATACCTTTTAATTCCAGTTCGAAGAGGATGCCACTCATGCGGGTTATGGGGATATTGCTTTCTACTACTAAGCTATTCACTTGCATGCCTTCGGTTTGTTTTTGAAGGAGTTGTACTACTTGTGTCTCTTCCGCGTTCAGTTCGGGAAACAGTTGCCGCTGGATAGCCGCAGGTATTTCTTTGGGGCGGTTCCAGTTCATTGCTTTCACCAGTTCTTCGGCGCTTTGGAGTAAAATGGCACGGTTGGAGCAGATAAGCCGGTTGCAGCCTTCAGAGTAAGTATCGTCTACCCGTCCGGGAAAGGCAAAACAATCCCGATGATAACTGTCGGCTATTTCGGCAGTAATCAGTGAGCCTCCTTTCAATGCCGATTCTACTACGATAGTAGCGTCACTGATACCTGCTACAATCCGGTTCCGTTTTACGAAGTTCTGTCTGTCGGGATTTGTTCCGCTCATAAATTCGGTCAGCAGTCCACCGTGGGTTGTCATTTCAATAGCCGTATGCCGGTGAATATATGGATAAATCCGGTCTAGTCCGTGTGCCAGTACACCTATTGTATCCAATTGGTACTGCAAGGCTGCGCGATGGGCATGGATGTCAATGCCGTATGCCAGCCCACTGACGATAAGAGTATCAGGCATCAGTTCTTGCAGGTCGTGTATGAAGCGGTCGCACAAGGCTTTGCCATAACCTGTGGCATTGCGTGTACCTACCATACTGATGATGTGGCGGCTGTTTAGGTCGGCATTGCCTTGATAAAACAAGACCAGTGGAGCATCACTACACTCGCGTAACCGGGAAGGGTAGTCTTCGTCATCGGAGGTAAGGCAGGCAATGTGGTTTTTCTCGGCAAAAGTAAGTTCGGCTTCACATCTGCGAAGTATTTCCGGATGGTCGAATGCTTGTAGAAGTCTGGGGCTGACTTGGGGTAGTAAGTCGCGTAACTCTTTGGTATGTGTAAAGAGGAAGGTGGCATTCCCTGCCGCTTGTAGCAGATTGTGGGCATGATTGATGCCGATGCCGGGCAGTTGGGTCAAGGCAAGCCGGTAAAGTGTTTCTTGTGTGTTCATTCGTTGAAATAAGGTGCAAAAAGGTTGTTGAAAAGTTCACTGTCACTCAGCCGTCCGTTGATGAGGCATACGGTTTCAACCGTTGATTTAATGGCTATTTTCATATCAGGCAAACGGAAAATATCTTGGTAGAAGACATATTTGATGCCTTCTTTCTTCAGATAGAGTTTGGAAACAAATTCGTCTCCGCTTTTCAGTGGTGTCTTGAATGCCATGGTCAGCCGTGCTACTACCGGATCAATACCTTCTGTATGAAGTTTGGCAAAACTGATGCCGGCAGACAATAAAAATTCATGCCGGGTGTGTTCAATGTAATGTTGATAGTTAGCGTTGTTTACGATACCTTGCAGATCGCATTCATAGTCGCGTACTTTCATTTTCAGTTCATAGATATATTTCATGAGTTATTGAGTTTTTAAGTTATTGAGTTTTTAAGTTATTGAGTTTTTAAGTTATTGAGTTTTTAAGTTATTGAGTTTTTAAGTTGGCAAGTAAACAAGGCCTCGGATAGTAAAGGTATTTAAAGCCTCGTCACCTTGTTACCTTGTCACCTCGTCACCTTGTCACCTCGTCACCTTGTCACCTCGTCACCTCGTTACCTTGTCACCTCGTCACCTTGTTTCCTTGTTACCTCGTCACCTTTTTCATATATTCGTACCCGATTCTGCAATACAAGCATTTCTTTGGGTCGCAATAGTTCTTTTTGAGTTGGATAAGCGCCTGGCTGTCTCCGGCATGGTTGGCTTTCAGTCCACATTCCTGCCAAGTCCGGATGATGTAATTGTTTTCCGGTTTCAGTTCTTCGAGGAAGCGGTTGGCGCGTTGGCAAAGGGCTTCGTTCGCTTTGTGTTTGCCATACGCATATAGAAAAGGAACTACCGTGTTGATGATAAGCAAGTCGATAGAATTGTTGCTTAACGTTTTCGGATGAGCGGGAGAAATTTCGCCGAATGTATAGTGTGTCAGCCAGTACTCGGAAGTACCTCCTCGGAGCAGTTCACGTACTTGCTTCAGGTTGTCTGTTTCCATCAGTTGAGAAAGTAATCCTTGTGAACGATGGTACAGGCAAGCCAATTGGGCAATACGTATATGTGGAAAATTGCCCGGACGCAGCCGGAGAAAACGCCAATGGCAGTCTGCCGAGGGAGTAAGTCCGAATTTATGGCTGAGGTAAGCATATTCTTTTATCAAGGCTTCGGTATAAGTGTCTATCGGAAGCTCCTGCAACAGTCCGGCTTGTCCGAAAAATAGGGCTTCTACCTGAAATAGACTATCGCGGTGCTTGTTGACTGCTGTTAAAGGTACGGTTTTTGCCCATAATTCGAAGGTGTCACTATTCACTCCGAAACCAAAATTGCGCGCCAGAGTGATAAAGAAAGCATTTTCCCAGTCACTGTTGCAGGCTTTCAGTCGCTGGTGTATTTGTTCTGTCTTGCTTTCGAACCGTTCTACTTGCAAGGCGGATAGCCAGCTGTGCAAGAAGAACGCTGATAGGGAAGGAATCAGTTCATGACAAGCCGGATAACGGTCTTCCTGCAGCAATTGTTCGTAATGGGCAAGCAAGGCAGGCGGGCAATGCAGCTCCATTTGCGGGATAGGTTCGCCGTTGGTACGGACAGGGGAGGCATCCATTCGTGAAGCTACATGCAGAATGACTGAATCGTATGCCGGGTCAAGGTGGTGCCGGTGGGCAAACCAGTCGGACGCTTGCAGGTGTATTTCCACGTTGCCTACCCACAGCACACCGTTTAACTTGATTTTGGCGTTGAAGAAATCAGGGCCTGCATGTATATTGGGCAGTCCCACGTCGATGATTTCCACTGTTTGTCCATCGGTTGTTTGTAGCGGCTGAAGGGCAAAAAGTTTGTGTTTCCACACGTAATGTAAGAGTTGTTCCATGTTAATGAGGTGTAAATGTTCGCTAAATGTAATGATTAATAACGAAAAACGCTATCTTTGTGGCTGAATTTAATTGATTTATTTATGAAAATAGCATTAATCGGATATGGAAAGATGGGTAAAGAGATAGAAAAGGTCGCTCTTTCCCGCGGACATGAAATAGTAAGTATCATAGATGTGGACAATCATCAGGACATCGATTCTGATGCTTTCCGTTCAGCAGACGTAGCTATTGAGTTTACAGCTCCGGCTGTGGCATACGGCAATTGTATGGAGGCTTTCAAGCAAGGAGTGAAAGTTGTATCAGGTAGTACTGGCTGGATGGGTGAACACGGTGACGAGGTGCGCCGCTTGTGCAAGGAAGAAGGAAAGACGTTGTTCTGGTCATCCAATTTCAGCCTGGGGGTAGCTATATTCTCGGCGGTTAACAAGTATCTGGCTAAGATAATGAACCGTTTTCCCAACTATGATGTTTCGATGGTGGAAACACATCATATCCATAAGGTGGACGCACCCAGCGGTACAGCCATCACACTTGCCGAAGGTATCCTGGAAAACCTGGACCGTAAGAGTAAATGGGTAATGGGCACCTTAACTGCTCCCGACGGTACTGTAAGTGGAACGACGGAGTGTGCTCCAGATGAATTGCCGGTCAGTGCTATCCGGCGGGATGAAGTGCCGGGTATCCATACTATCCGCTACGAATCGGAAGCCGATTCCATCATCATTACACACGATGCAAAAAACCGGAAAGGGTTTGCCTTGGGGGCTGTGCTGGCTGCTGAATATACAGCTGTTCACGAAGGCTTTTTGGGAATGAATGACTTATTTCAATTTTAAGGAACGGGTATGATACAAGCATCGCGCAGGCAATGGGTGAAATTCGGCATTGTCTTGTTTTTATACATTCTCTTTCTCATCTGGCTGAAAAGCTGGCTGGGTATAGTCGTCATCCCTTTTATCTTCGATGCCTATATCACCAAGAAAATACCTTGGACGTGGTGGAAAAAATCGAAGAATAAGGCGGTGCTCACGGTAATGGGGTGGGTAGATGCCATTGTGTTTGCATTGGTAGCGGTTTATTTCGTCAACCTGTATTTTTTCCAGAACTATGTTATTCCTTCTTCTTCGTTGGAGAAATCATTGTTGGTAGGCGACTATTTGTTCGTAAGCAAGATGAGTTATGGGGCTCGTATTCCACAGACTCCTTTGCATATGCCGCTCACTCAGCACACGCTTCCGGTCTTCAATTGTAAGTCGTATCTGGAATGGATTCATTGGGATTACAAGCGTGTGGGCGGACTGGGTACGGTAAAACTGAATGATATCGTGGTCTTTAATTTCCCGGCAGGAGATAGCGTGGCTACAGCTATACCTGCTGATGACTTGTACCGGTTGAGTTATGATGCAGGCAGACAATTGTCACAGCAGGTCGATTTCTCGCGCTTGGATGCCGAGCAGCAACGGCAAGTATTTGATTATTATTACGCAGCCGGACGCAAGTATATCGATGAAAACCCGCAACTATATGGAAAGGTCATCGCACGTCCGGTAGACCGGCGTGAGAATTATGTGAAACGTTGTGTTGGACTTCCGGGGCAGACGCTTCAGATAAAAGACCGCATTGTATATCTGGACGGTAAGGCAAACAAAGAGCCAGACAATGTACAATACCGCTATATCGTACATACGAAAGGCATGTTACCCGATGACCTGTGTCACGAACTGGGTATCAGTGCAGAGGACCGGGCTATGTATTATCCCGAGGAATCTGTTTATAATATACCGTTGACGGAGAAGGCGAAAGCAGGTCTTTTGGCACGCAAGGATATCGTGGTCTCTATCGAAAACATGCCTGATGAGGCTATCGAAGGAATTTACCCCGTAAATAAGGTGACCGGATGGACACTTGACAATTATGGCCCGATATGGATTCCAAAGAAGGGGGAGACCATCGACTTGACTTTGGACAACCTGCCTTTTTATGAACGTCCGATCCATGCTTACGAGGGAAATACCTTGGAAGTAAAGGAGGGTAGAATCTATATCAACGGACAGGAGACCACCCGTTATACATTTAAAATGGATTATTACTGGATGATGGGTGATAACCGGCATAATTCGGCCGATTCCCGTTTTTGGGGCTTTGTGCCTGAAGACCATATTGTGGGCAAGCCGATATTTATCTGGTTGTCCTTGGATCAAGACCGTGGATGGCTGGACGGTAAGGTTCGTTGGAACCGGTTGTTTAAGTTTGTGGATTCGATAAAATAACATAGCGTGTACGGGTTGGCCAGGCTTTAGATACCTGATGCATTGAAAACCTGATCAGCCAGTACCTGATTAATTATATGAATGCAAGCTGGAAAACCATACTGAAAGGAATTGCCGGATGTGTGCTGGCGGTAGTATTGGTGAAAGCTTTCCTTGTCACGTCTTGCTTTATTCCTTCGTCGGGAATGGAAAACAGCCTTTACGAAGGCGAAGGGGTATTGGTGAACAAGTGGAGCTACGGTTTGCGTATGCCTTTTCCATCGGTATTCGGATACCACCGTATCGGTTCTTGCGATATCAGGAAAGGAGATATAGTCTTGTTCAACGACCCAAGTCCGGGTAATCCGTCCCGATGGATGGAGGGGCGTAGTGTGTTTATCAGCCGTTGTATAGGTAGGGCTGGAGATACATTGTTGTTGAACCGCGAGCTGATTGATGCGGAAAATGAAGTCTGGAGTCCCGACAACAAAGCTTTGTATGTATATCCTTCGGCACAAGAAGATACTGTACAGGCAATATTGAAGGCAGTAGGTATTTCTGAGAATCCTTTGGTGGGATATACCGAGGAAGGCGATTTCATCCGGAGCTTCAGCCGATATGAATTGTATCTCGTTGCGCAAAAGGGAAAAGGGAAGGTAATTTTTACACCGTTGAATGCCAAACTAGCAAAGGAGGTACATCCTTATGTGGTGCCCGAAAAAGGTATTCCGGTGATGGTCTATCCTTGGAATGCGGTATTGCTTTGCAACACCATTGTGTCGCATGAGGGGAAAAATGCCACCGTGCAGGGAGATACCTTGTGGGTGGAAGGCAAGCCGGTACGCTCGTACACATTCAGTAAGGATTATTATTGGATGGCTTCGAATGACCCGGTCAATCTTGCCGACTCCCGTTTGTTTGGCTTTGTGCCCGAAGAATGCATCATCGGCAAAGCGTGGCGCATTTGGTTTACTACCCGGAAGGGGCGTTTTTTACAACGTGTAGAATAAAGAATGGAAAAAGAAATATTGTTAAGTTCGGCGTATCTGGCACCGGTAGAGTATTATACGAAACTCTATGCGTATGATAAGGTATATGTGGAACGGTTCGACCATTATGCGAAACAGACTTACCGGAACCGGTGTGTTATCGCTTCGGCGGCAGGACCGTTGGCTCTGACCATTCCTACCGAAAAGAGTGACGAACAGAAATGTTTGATGAAAGATGTGCGCATTTCCGACCATGGGAACTGGCGGCATGTGCATTGGAATGCATTTGTGGCGGGCTATAAGCACAGCCCGTTCTTCGATTATTATGCTGATGAGTTCCTGGAGTTTTACAAGCGGAGGTATACTTTCTTGTATGATTTCAATGCCGGCTTGTGCCAGTGGATATGCAGGCAACTGGATATGCAACCTTGCATTGTACCTACTGATGATTTTTGTGTATCACCCGAAGGGGTAGAAGACTTCCGCGAACGGATTCATCCGAAAAAGCCTTTTGAGGCTAATGACCCGCGGTTCGTGCCTAAGCCTTATTATCAGGTGTTCGATGCGCAAACCGGTTTCCTTCCGAACCTAAGCATCATCGATTTGTTATTCAATATGGGACCCGAAGGATTACTGGTGCTGAAGGAAAGCTTTTATAATGAAGAATGATGAATGAAGAATTAAACTTGAAAACTTATAAACTTAAAAACTTATAAACTTAAAAACTTAAAAACTAAAGAATACAACGATATGAACAATATGCCAACTGTAACAAAAAATCTACTGATTATCAATGTACTGTGTTTTTTTGGCTATGTCGTGGCAAAACGGTACGGAATCGACTTGAACGATATGTTGGGGCTGCATTTCTTCCTGGCATCTGATTTCAACCCGGCACAGCTGATTACCTATATGTTCATGCATGCCAATTTCCAACATATTTTCTTCAATATGTTTGCAGTCTGGATGTTCGGACGTACGTTGGAAAATGTTTGGGGACCGAAGCGGTTCTTATTCTATTACATCTTGTGCGGTATCGGCGCCGGACTGATACAGGAAGCGGTGCAATACATCGAGTATGTAGTGAGTTTGTCACAATACGATGGGGTAGATACCGGTATGGGTGTCATTTCGATGGCAGAATACTTGAATATGCTGACCACTGTGGGAGCATCCGGGGCCGTATATGCCATCTTGCTGGCTTTCGGTATGCTGTTTCCCAATAGCGAGATGTTCATCTTTCCGATACCGATGCCTATCAAGGCGAAATACTTTGTTATTGGTTATGCCGTACTCGAACTGGTGCTGGGCATCAGTGGGGGAGACGGGGTGGCACACTTCGCTCATTTGGGAGGCATGCTTTTTGGATTCATATTAATCATTTATTGGAGAAAGAAAAATGGCGGCGGACAGCAGATTTATTACTAACCTGAAAGAGAACTTCAGGCGTGGGGATATTGTGACCCAACTTATTTACATTAATGTCGGCGTGTTTTTGCTTGTTGCCCTGGTGAACCTTTTCCTTACCTTATTTAATATGGGGGGAGGACAACAGTGGATGAATTACCTCATGTTTCCGGCATCGTTGGGGAGATTTATCCGCCAGCCTTGGTCGGTACTGAGCTATATGTTCATGCATGCCGGTATTTTGCACATCCTGTTCAATATGTTGTGGCTGTATTGGTTCGGACGGCTGTTCCTGAACTTTTTCTCGGCAAGACACCTGCGTGGATTATACGTGTTGGGAGGCATAGCCGGTGCGGTACTTTATATGGTGGCTTATAATCTTTTCCCTTACTTCCGGGATGCAGTCGCTTTTTCATACTTGCTGGGAGCTTCGGCATCAGTACTTGCCATAGTAGTGGCTACGGCGGTGCGTGAGCCAGATTATCCCGTACAATTTATGTTTATCGGAACGGTACGCTTGAAATATGTAGCTATCTTTATGGTAGTGCTCGACCTGTTGTTTATGACTGCAGACAATGCTGGAGGACATCTGGCTCATTTGGGAGGTGCTTTGGCTGGATGGTGGTTTGCTTCTGGTCTGGTAAAGGGGCGCGACCTAACCCGATGGATTAACATGGCTTTAGATTTTTGTTCGGGTCGTTGGCGTCAGACTCCCCGCAAGCCGAAGATGAAAGTGCATTATGGGGACAAAGAAAAAGATTACGACTTCAATGCACGCAAGAAAGCACGTGCTGATGAGATTGACCGTATATTGGACAAGCTCAGAAAGTCAGGTTACAATAGTCTGACCGAAGACGAAAAGAAAAGTCTGTTTGATGCAAGCAAGAAATGAAAATCGTTAAGCATTTCATACTGACCATTTTGGCCTTGTCGAATGGATTGATAGGCATAGCCTTTCTGGTTTGTGCCTATAGTTCTTATATTTCTCCGGTAGAACATCCGGTAGGAGCGTGTGCAGGTTTGTTCTTTCCCATATTTATGTGCCTGAACCTGGCTTTTTGTTTCGTCTGGCTTTGCCTGAAGCCATGGGGAGTGTGTTTGCCTTTGTTGTTTTTTGCTGCCGCATGGAACAGCTTGCGGATATATTTCCCCGTAGGTTCTATCAAAGAGGGTACGCCAGGAGCGAAGAACCTGAAATTTCTCACGTATAACACACAGGGCATTGCTGCCGGCGAGAAAGGAGAAACCGACGGAGAGAATCCTGTATTGGCTTATTTGCGCAAGAGTGGGGCAGACATTATCTGCCTGCAAGAGTTTATGCCGGGAGCCCATGCTTCGAAGGCACAAATAAAGGAAGCATTGGCGGCTTATCCGTATTCGAAAACGACACGTACGGAAGGGGGAGACATCTTGGCTTGTTATTCACGCTATCCCATTTTGTCGGAAGAGCGCATTGCGTATGCCAGTCAGTTTAACGGGAGTGTGATGTACCGCTTGAAAGTGGATGAAGATACAATCGTAGTTATCAATAACCATCTGGAGTCGAATAAATTGGACAGTTACGACAAGAAGGTGTACAACGATATCTTGAAGTCGCCCACTGAAGGCAATGTGAAGAGCGAGAGCAAATACCTGTTGCGCAAACTGGCAGATGCCGGGGCACTCCGGGGTCCGCAAGCCGATTCGGTGGCACAGGCTATCCGGCGGAACCGCTCACGTTATATGCTGGTTTGTGGTGATTTCAATGATTCTCCCCTTTCGTATGCCCATCGGGTTATCGGTGAAGGGCTGTGCGATGTATTCGTAGAGGCTGGTGCCGGTCCTGGATTTACTTATAATCAGAACCACTTTTATTTTCGCATCGACCATATCTTTGCTACTCCGGCATTTCGCGTACTCGAATGTAAGGTGGACCGCAGCATCCGTGCTTCCGACCATTATCCCGTATGGTGCATCTTGGAGCGGTGAACCGTCTGGAAAACTTGAGATGAGGAAAGCACTTACTTACATGGGCTTATGCATATGGGTGCGTTGTCCGATGTACTTATATGCGTAGAGCCGCGCACTTATATGCAATCGGGTCACTTCTTTGTCCGAAAAAGGATTGTTTCTTGATGCCTGTTGCCGTTGAAATCCATCTTTTTTGCATTGAAATGCCGAAATAATTAAAATCCTTTTCTTCATGTAAATGAAAAGAACTATATTTGCAACCTTGAATAAACGCATATTAATTAAAAAGTAAATAATAAATTAAAGTAACATGCAAAACAAAGGATTCGTAAAGTTTTTTGCGCTATTACTGACCCTGGTCTGCTTGTTCTACCTTTCGTTTTCTTTCGTGACCCGCTATCACATGAATAAGGCGGAGGAAGATCCGAAAGGCGAGACACATTATCTTGATTCGGTAATGAACAAGAAGGTATGGCTGGGCAGTTATACGCTGAAACAATGTCGTGAGATGGAAATCGGACTGGGCCTTGACTTGAAGGGTGGTATGAACGTCATCCTTGAAGTTTCTGTGCCGGATGTAGTGAAGGCGCTTGCCGACAACAAGACTGATGAAGCTTTCAACAAGGCTGTGGCAGAAGCTGCCAAGAAACAGGTGACCAGTCAGGAAGATTTTATCACACTGTTTGTGAGAGAGTATAAAAAGTTGGTTCCCGATGGCAAGCTTGCCGAGCTGTTCGCTACACAGCAGATGAAGGACAAGGTGAATACTCGCAGCACCGATGCTGAAGTGGAAAGAGCTTTGCGTGAAGAAGTGAAGGCTGCCATCGACAACTCATATAACGTGTTGCGTACACGTATCGACCGTTTCGGTGTGGTTCAGCCCAATATTCAGGCAGTAGAAGGTTCAATGGGACGCATCATGGTGGAATTGCCGGGTATCAAAGAACCGGAACGTGTGAGAAACCTTCTGCAAGGTTCTGCCAATCTGGAGTTTTGGGAAACATACGAAGCCAAGGATATTGTTCCTATATTGATGTCGGCCGATGAACGTGCCCGTCTTGCGATGGGGACTGCTACGGATTCGGTGAAGACCGACTCGGTGGAAATGAAGAAAGAAGAAGCCAAAGCCGCTCTTTCTTCGAAAGACAGCCTGGCCGCAGTACTGAAGGGAGAGACGGCCGAAGCTCAAAGCACCGCCGATTTGGAACAACTGAAGAAAGAACATCCGTTGCTGGCTGTTTTCCAGCCCAACCAAAGCGGTATAGGAGCTATCGTAGGATATGCTGACTATAAGGATACAGCTGCCATAAACAACATCTTGAATCTGAAGCAAGTGAAAGAAATCCTGCCGCGTGACCTGAAGTTGATGTGGGGTGTGAAGGCTTCGGAAATGGACCAGACGGGACACATATTCGAATTGTATGCCATCCGCGTAACCGAGCGTAACGGACGTGCTCCGCTGGAAGGTGATGTCATCACAGATGCACGCGACTCATACGACCAGTTTAACAAGCCTTGTGTAACAATGTCGATGAATACCGACGGTTCGCGCCGCTGGGCAGCACTGACCAAGAAAAATATCGGCAAGGAAATAGCTATTGCACTGGATGGTTATGTATACAGTGCGCCGCGTGTAAATTCTGAGATTACGGGAGGTAATTCGGAAATCACCGGTAATTTTACTCCGGAAGTAACTAAAGACTTGGCTAACGTGCTGAAGTCGGGTAAGATGCCGGCTCCTGCCCGTATCGTACAGGAAGATATCGTAGGACCTTCGCTCGGACAGCAGTCTATCAATCAGGGATTGGTTTCGTTTATAGTAGCCTTGATTGCCTTGATGGCTTACCTCTGCCTGATGTATGGTTTTATTCCAGGTATGATTGCCAATTTTGCACTGATATTCAACTTCTTCTTTACGATGGGTATTCTGGCTTCGTTCCAAGCCGCATTGACATTGTCCGGAATTGCCGGTATGGTGCTTTCGCTGGCTATGGCGGTGGATGCCAACGTGTTGATTCACGAACGTACCAAGGAAGAGATGAAGGCTGGAAAGACAATGAAAGAAGCAATCAATGCGGGTTATTCAGGTGCTTTCTCGGCCATCTTCGACTCTAACCTGACATCTATCATTACGGGTGTTATCCTGTTCTATTTCGGAACCGGACCTATCCGTGGATTTGCTACCACATTGATTATCGGTATCATCTGCTCGTTCTTTACAGCAGTGTATATGACCCGTCTGGTTTACGAACATTTCCTGGCAAAAGGAAAGCTCCGTAACCTGACATTCTCTACTTCCATATCGAAGAACCTGTTCCAGAATGTGCATTTCAACTTTATGGGAATCATCAAACGTTCGTTTACCGTATGGGGTATTCTTATTCTGGTATGCGTAGTTTCGTTTGTGGTTCGTGGTTTGTCGCCCAGTATTGACTTTACAGGTGGACGTAACTTTGTTGTACAGTTCGACAAGGTGGTTCAGCCAGAAACCGTACGCGACTTATTGGAAAACAAGGTGGATGATGCCAATATCCAAGCCATTGCCTTGGGAACTGACGGACACCGTATCCGTGTGACCACCAACTATCGTATAGCAGAGGATGGTGCGAATGTAGATGCCGAAATAGAAGGTATTTTGTATAACGCTTTCAAGGAAGGCAATCTGTTGCCCGATGGTTTGACTCTCGAGCAGTTTGTTGACCGTGACAATACGGAAGGATGTTCCATCATCAGTTCGCAGAAGGTGGGTCCGAGCGTAGCAGACGACTTGAAGACATCTGCTGTATGGTCGGTCATCTTTGCCTTGATTGCTATCGGTCTGTATATCTTGATTCGGTTCAACAACATTGCATATAGTGTGGGTGCAACGGCTGCATTGGCGGTGGATACGCTGCTGGTAGTAGGTGCTTATTCTTTATGTTACGGTTGGATGCCGTTCTCATTGGAGGTAGACCAGACATTTATCGGTGCAGTATTGACGGTAATCGGTTATTCTATTAACGACAAGGTGGTTATATTCGACCGTGTGCGCGAGTTCTATCACCTGTATCCGAAACGTGAACGTACAAAACTGTTCAATGATTCTTTGAATACGACACTTGCCCGTACGTTGAATACCGGTCAGAGTACGTTGATTGTATTGCTTATCATTTTCTTCTTGGGAGGCGACAGCATCCGCAGTTTCTCATTTGCAATGATTCTGGGTGTGGTAGTCGGTACGTTCTCCTCATTGTTTGTAGCTGCCCCAGTGGCTTACCTGATGTTGGGAGGCCGGAAAGGACAGAAAGAAGAAACCGGAAAAGCCTGATAATATCATAATAAGGAATTGAGAAATTAAAGAAGTAAAGGAGTTAAGTCAATAGTCTGGTGGTGGAAAATCAGCTATAGGCTTAACTCCTTTATTATATAGACTCTTTTCTTCCTGTTTGCCCAGATGCAAATTCTTTCTTATCTTTGCAAAGTGCCGAGGTGACATTAGGCACTAACCGTTTTTTACGATAAACAATCTTAGAACAACAAGCATTATGTATACAGTCATCAAACGTATGGAAATATCGGCTTCGCACAGCCTGTCACTTTCTTATCCCAGCAAGTGCGAAAATCTGCATGGACATAACTGGATAATCACCGTATATTGCCGCAGCAAGGAGCTGGACGAGTGTGGTATGGTAGTTGATTTTTCTAAAATTAAAAAGATAGTAAAAGAACAAATGGATCACCGTCATTTGAATGAAGTATTCTCTTTTAATCCGACGGCAGAAAATATCGCTCATTGGGTATGCGAACAGGTACCACATTGTTTTAAGGTGGAAGTAAGGGAATCGGAAGGCAATACGGTAATTTATGAGAAAGATTAACGAAATATTCTATAGCCTGCAAGGAGAAGGGGCACATGCAGGAACCCCTGCTGTATTTGTACGCTTTTCGGGATGCAATCTGAAGTGCGCTTTTTGTGATACATCGCATGAATCAGGAACGGAAATGAGCGATGAGGAAATTGTAGAAGAGGTATGTAAATATCCCTGCCGGATGGTTATTCTGACTGGAGGAGAGCCGGGGTTGTGGATAGACGATGCATTGGTTGATATGTTGCACAAAGCCGGCAAATATGTTTCTGTCGAGACCAATGGAACACAAATCTTGCCCGAAGCGGTAGACTGGGTAACCTGTTCTCCAAAAGAAGGAACAATTCTTCGCGTCAAGCATGTTGATGAAGTGAAAGTGGTTTATCTCGGACAAGATGTCTCTCCTTATTTATTAATAGAAGCAAAAGAACATTTCCTACAGCCGTGTTCGTGCCAAAATACAGAAGAAGTGATTGAGTATATAAAGAAGCATCCACAGTGGCGATTAAGCCTTCAGATACACAAATTGATAAACATCCCTTGATTTATGATTTTACGATTTACTATTTTGTCATTTGCTTAAAATAGTAAATCGTAAATAGTAAAATAGTAAATAAAAGTACCTCGGAGGGGAATCGAACCCCTATTTAACGTTTAGGAAACTTATGTCCTATTCTTGTAAATCAACCACTTGCAAGGCTTTTTTGATTTTCTGTAGAACTATTGTAGAACTTCTGCAATTTCTATGGAAAATCCCCTGTCACCCGAAAGCGGCAGAGGATTTCTAATGCAACACCGATTTCGGATCGGATGGTGCAAAGATAGGCATTCCATTCCAAATAAACAAGCCGTGCGGACTTCACAGTTGGCACGGCTCAAAAAGTTCTTATGTTCCACAAATTATTTCTTCTTCTTTCGTTTCAACTCTATGTATTCAGAGTAAACTATCTTGGTGTACGGGCTGGAGCTTCTTATCTCCTGCCTTATGGCTTTTGTCCCCCATTTGAAGAACCACCATTGATGCGGCACTCTATGTACTACCTGAATGAGCGTATCTACTGTTTGAATCCTGCCAGTAAACATACCTTTGTCAATAGTACCGTCAAGCTCAACCCACGGATCTTTGAATGTGATCCTTTTCAATGTGTCTATCAAGGTAGGGCGAACTGGAAGCAACTTCAAACTATCCGGCACACGGTAAACTATGCTATCCCGTACTTCCGTCTTTATCGGCACTTCCGTTTTCGTTGCAGTCGTTGAAACAGACTGGATGCGCTTTATCTTCACATTGAGATCCTCAACCGTCTTAACAAGCTCATCGCAATGTTTCTGTAGCTCCGACTTAGACAACTCCAATGATTGAACGGATGCGGCATACTTGCCGGATTCTGTCTTGTAGTAGGCTACATCCTCCAGCAGTGCTGTCTGGTTGTTCTGTAGTCTGTCACGCTCCGTTTGGAGCGATCGGACACGGTGTGATAGGAAAGCGATTGCCGCCAAAAGAACGGCAAACGCTATGATTACATACTTACGCATACTTCTCAATGTATTTGGTTATTGAATCCACATGAAGTTTCACAACAGCCGCCTTGCCCTCCGGGGAAAGAAGAAACTTGCAATCCCTTTCGTTATCCATGAAGAAGTTTTCTGTAAGTACAGCCGGGCAAGTGGTTTTTCGGAGAATGTAGAAATTGCTTTCCCAATCACCGTCCCCATCGCTCCAATCACCACGGATCTTCCAGTCATTACCGAACATTTCTTTTGCGGTGTCCCAGAAGATCTGCGCAAGATCATCGGCTTTTGTTTTTCCGGGATAGGTGTGTATCTCCCAGCCTGTACCCTTTCCATTGGAAGCGTTTACATGGATAGATACAAGGATAGTCTTGCTCTTACCATGTTTTGCAGCCGCTTCATTGGCTCTTCTGGCTCTCTCTGCCAGCGGTACATCTACACTTTCCTTAACCAGTAACTCGCAATCCACACCTTTTGCGATAAGCTGGTTATATACAGCGTTTGCTACTTCTCTGGCATACTGCCATTCAAACAACTGTGAGCCATCAGCCCATTTTGGAGATCTTTTGCCCGGTGTATTTTCACCGTGCCCGTTATCAATCAGTACCAACATTGTTTTGTTCCTTTCCTTTTTTTGCTTCGTTCACTAATTGCTTTATTTATTCCACCGCCAGCCATGAAACCACCGATACAGAGCATGAATACTCCAAGAGCATCAAGATCTGTTTTCAGATAGCCGTTGGTGCATACATCCCATATAAGGCAAAATCCGACACACAGCCCGATAAACGCACCTACCAGAATTGATAGTACAAGCGCAAAGGATTTGCTACTATCAAGCGTATTAGCCCTTATCAGACTTTTTAGATACTCCGCTATCCTTATTCTCTGCATTGCTCTTCTTGTTTTCAGTTATATCATCATCTTCATAGAAAGCATCATAATCTCCAGAGGCAAGTTTTTTCAATCGGCAATAAGTCCTTTTAGGTAGCCTACCCTTAAAGCACTCATCATCAGGTCTGACACATTCATTGTGTCGTGCCTCTCTTAGCGCAAGTTCCAACTCCGCATTTCTCTTGATCAGATCCAGCCTCTCATTTTCAAGTGAGCGTACTTGCCTGTATAGCTCATCCACTTTCTCGTTCAGAGATGAAATTTCCCTTTTTGCATCATCTACCTCTTTTCTTACCCTATGGTAATCCTCAATGATAGACTTATATTCCGCCTTAAAAGCATCTGCCGCTGTAACACGGTTTATATTTTTCCTGTTAAGAAGATACTTTAAGAACTCCAATCCGCCAAGTGCTGTTACTACGGAGGCAAAGGCAAGTAAAATTTCTTTCCAGTCATTCATTACCTTTTTCTTCTATACTTGTTACGTTTGTAATACTCGAAGTTATCCTTATCCTCTTGCGTGATCTTTGACTTCGGAGAAAAGAACTTGAATCCAGTGTTATTTCCAAAGCGCACTACCTTAATGATAGCACGGAATGGGAATGTTCGGTTTGGATTGCAAACCACATCTTTCAGCCTCTTGCTATCGGTGAAAAATGCGGATCTTCCTGCACCCTCACCAAAAGCAACAAGCGTTCTCGTTCCGTTCTCTGTCTGCACATCAGACTTTACGCCAGTGAATACGATCACTTCATTAATTAGGGCATCCACGCTGGAGTATTCGCAATCAAACAGATCACTATCTCCAGCGTTGGAATCCAGCTCATCTTCAAAATCTTCAATCATACTATAAATCAGTTGGAATGTTGTACGTTTCGGCATCGGCATCAATCATGGAACGGATAGCCAGACGATCTTTCAAGAAATCCTCATAAGGCTTCTTGTAGTCCTCATCAAGCAAACCAAGCACTGCGGATTGATACTCATTCATCAGCTTACTTTCCGTCTTTGCCGGATATTTTGCAGTGAGCAAAGTGCTGAAAATGTTATCCGCTGTTTTGGGGTATTCCACCCTCACGCTGTCATACTGGAACATCTTTCCAGTGGCGTTTTCGTCATCGTCCGTGGTGATAGTAATACCACCCTCTTGTTCCTTGATTACCGATACTTCCTTGATATTATGGTTATACAGGAATGTACCTTGCCCGTTGTACAGGTCATAGATAACTTCCGGCTTTTCGTCAGCCAGCAAACCGATAGCTAATGTTGTTGTTTCCATTGTTCAAACATTTATTAAATATGAATTTACTGTGTTCCTCCGAGCATCTGATTACCCAGCCGTATTCAGACGGAAAGAGGTGTTTTACATCGTTAATGTCTTTGATCTCGTATCTCTTCTTCACCTTGTTAAGTTTCTTATAGAACCTCATAAGTATTCCCTTTCGGAGCAAGATACCGTAGTGATTCTGTTTGAAACCCACATAGTCAATACAACGATCATCGACCGGGAAGATCTGCCAGTTCGGTTTTATCTCCAGTTTCAGCTCCGTTGCCAAGTAAAGCCCCATCATGTCAAGTATGAAATGCAGTGCTTCCTTATTGGAGCAAAGAACTACTATATCATCCATGTATCGGTAATAGTATATCTTCACTCCGTATTTTGCCATAACCATTTTTGCCAAATCCTCTTTCACCCAGTGATCGAAGTAAGCGAGGTATAGGTTGGCAAGGTACTGACTTGTATAATTGCCTATTGGCAAACCGATTGTTTTACCGTTGCTATCTATAATTCTATCCAACAGCCAAAGCATCTGATCATCCGCAATGGTATAGCGGATTATTCTTTTCATTGATGCGTGATCCACATTGTCGAAATACTTTCTTACATCTATCTTCAAGCAATACTTAGTGCCTTTCTTATCCATCATCATATCACGGTGAAGATCTTCCATGCACTTATGTACCCCTCTGCCTTTAATGCAAGCATAGGTATTTGATGTGAATATGTGTGTCCAATGTTGCCCAAGAACATTGATAACGCAATGGTGGACTATCCTGTCCGGGAAGAAAGGAGCGATCATTATCACCCTCTCTTTTGGCTCATATATAGTCTTTGTCTTGTATTCGCCCGGCTTATATGTCATGTGCCTTAATTGCTCATACAAGAGCGTAAGACGCTCTATAATGTTGTCATTGAATTTGCGTATCTCTGTACGATCGCCCTTTCCTTTCTGTGCATTATATTGCGCCATAACGAGGTTTTCAGATTCGTATATAAGGTGATAGATATTCTTTAGCTTCTTACTTTGTGAAGCATATAGCTTTCCAGTATCGCCAATATAATATCCGCAATCCTCCATATCACGATAATCATTAAACATCGTATCGCTACTATAGCATAAGCCGTATTCTGTTTTTATCAAGCCCATTGTGCCGTTGGTCTAAATCGGAGCGTTCAATTACTTACTAACACCGTTTTAATTCGTACTTTTTTACCAGCTACCAGCAGTGCCGATAGCCCCTGTGTGGTAAGGTCATGGTGATCACAGTTATATCTTATAAAGTTGAAACCACGGTAAAAGCGGAAACCAATGTTCGCATTCGAGTTCGAGGAACGATTATTCGCATTCAGATAACCGAAGCCCGCATTCGCCCCATTATTCGCATTACCACCGAACAGAGCACCACCTATCACCATCAACCTTTTTATTTTCATGTCAATTCACGTTCACAAAAAAGCCCCCGTGTACCGCCGCTTTGCAGTCCGTCAAAAACGGCACAAGCGGAAACCAATGTACGCAGCCGAGGACGAGGAACGATAAAGCGCACTCAGAGACCCGAAGCCCGCACCCGCCCCATAATGCGCAGCACCACCGAACAGAGCACCATACCAGCCTACAGCAGACCAGCCGCTACCACCTGTAGGAGTATAGAAGTAGTCACAGCCGCCAGCATTTGAAGCACCACCTACTGTTTCAGGGAAAGCATATCCTTTGCTTGAATGTGCGAATTGCAAGATATAACCCTCCGTGCGTGGAAGCTCTGTGATAGCCTCATATCCATCTGGAACGGTAGCAGCACTATCAGAGTGTGAAGTGAACTTTGTCGGATCTTCACATACATACGCAATAGAAACATCCGACTTGTGCCAGATAAGCACATCATCTGCCAAATGCCACAAGTATTCAAACGGGCACTCCAATCCACGGTAAGAAGTTACCTGTACCGTCTTGTCGCCACCAGTCCATCCCTTGATTACATAAGCGACCCTGCCAGTGTTGTTACCAAGAGTTGCAGTAACACCGCACGGGATAAAAGGCTTATAACCTCCCCACGTGTTCCACTCTGTACCATTCACAGCCGTACCGTTGCTAAGTCCTCCTTGATGATAGCCTTCCGATGTTAAGGCTTCATTGTAGGCATCCTGACAATGCAAAGAAGCATACTCCAGTCTTTGCAACCATGCAATTTCATTGTACACACGGTAAACGCCCAAATGAGTACCGTTCTTGCAAGCGGCACGGGCTGTAGCCTTTGAAATGGAAGTGCGAGCCATTCCAAGCTGTGAGTTGTATGTACCATCTTTGGCAGCATCACCAGCACCAGAACCACCCCTGTAGTTGGCAGCGTTGGAAGTGAGCTTTACGAATCCGCTTGCATCACGGGCGATATTGTCACCATCCCAAGTGAGGAAACAGCCGGAAACAGCTTCATTCGTATCAATCTTGATAGTGGCAAACCACGGGGAAACCGTCTTGCGCTCCATCTTGATGAATCCCGGCAATGGATATTCAGAATAGGCACGAATCCACTTTGTACCCTCAATCTCAAACCTGAAATAATACTCCGGCTTTTCGAGCATCACATTACCGTCCGTACTGTCAATGATAGCAGCAGCACCACTATCTTTCTTCCGGCTGTCATTCGGATGCAAGTAGTATTTCACAGAGCCGTCCGGGTTTTCAACAAACCTTTTCAGCTTCGCCTGTATTGGAAGTGTCTTGTGCAAGTCCAGATTACCTACCCTTGTGAGTTTGTAATCCCGGCTTGTAAAATCTCCCTGTATTCCGTACCACATATCATACGGATATTGCGGTTTTGTATTTCCGCTACCTAACAAAAGTCCCATGTCAGTTTTTTCTAATTATTTCACCTGCGCCCCAATAAATCTCATACTTCTGCAAGTCTATAGCGTTTGGAGCAATCGCCACTATAGCCGCTGGTGTCCAGTCGCCAACTGGCACTGGAATGTTGCCAAATGAGTTGTCACAGATCAGCTTGCAATTCAGAAGCGTATCGGTAGCCATTTCCGTTGCGCTCTTGCTACGCACATAGACCGAAAACGGCTTGCCGCCAAGATTGAATCCCTTGCTAAGATCCGATACTTGCCCTTTGGCTAACACTCTAAGGCTGTACATATCATTATCCATAATTCACCAAGTTAATTTCTAACTGCAAATATACTTATTTATGTGTTCCTCAAACACACTTTTAGACGAAAAAATATGCCCTCAAACCATTATACACCTCCTTTCCATATAAGATAGATTACTAAGGCTTGCAAGATTTGACCTACCAAGCCGCCTAACAGCGTGGCAATGAGATCCAGCCAGTCCCATTTGCCACCGTAGGCACGATCCTTAAACTCCATACCAGCCGCCAATCCTGCCACAAACAGAATCGTCAGCAAAAACGCACATGGTATAGCATACACCAAATGCTTTGTCCTGTTGCTTTCTTTCAGCCAGTTCATAAGCTATTAAGTTTAACTTGTTTTGCTTCAAGTTCGTTTATCTGATCTCTTATCGCTTGCCTCTTGCTGTTCAACGACACTATATCATAAGGCATTTCCTCACCAACCAAAGAAAACTCATAGCATTTTATTACCTTGTAATCATCATCTCTTAGTTGTTTCTTTAGTCCGTCTATTACCGTTTTCAAGTATGCGTTATCTGGAACTTTCTCATACTTGTATGATATTCTATCTCCAGCATCATAAGGAATTATTTGAATGGTATAATATGGATCTCCAGAATCCATCTTCTCATCATCAACAAGCTCAACAGGCTTCCACTTATCGCCCATTTCTGCAAGCTGTTCCGCAATAGTAACCGTTTTGGATTTCAAATTGCCGTCCTCATCCTTATACATGATTTCGTGAGGCTCTAATATCTTTGAAACCAAATATCCATCTTCATTTATGTAACCGTACTCTTCCATATTTCATTATTCTTGTATTAAATCTGGTAATTGATTGATTAGCCATGCCGAGGTTTTTACCCCATTAATATATCCAACAGTAAATATAGCTATAGCCATTCTTCCACAAAGAACTTTATGATAATTGTTTGGTGTGTTGTCATCATACAATTTCTGACCGCTTTTTGCCCGTATAGTCATAGAGCCAGTCCACCATTGTTTGAAAAATATGATCCTGCCTATTACACCATCATTAGGTAAATAAACACTTTTATCACTACTTGAATATCCTATAACGAGCGATGTAGTTTCAGATAAGTAGGTTGTTCCATCATTATCATCAATAATTTTAGTGCTAAGGAAAAGACCTGCCGCCATTAGTTTTTGAAAATATCCACCGTATTCTGGTGCATTACCACTATTAGAGGCATAACCATATATACCAGCGAGCATATTTTCATTATCCCATACATTTGAGCTGACATTTCCATATCCAATACCAACTATAGCTGCCTTTCTTGTTATTCCTGTAGATAGTGCAACTGCTTGTGTTTCTGCATTGTTGCAAAATATTCCAGTAGGAGACATATAGGCTACACGTGATGTGTTGCTTTTACTTCTTGCTTCAACAGTTCCGTTATTTGCATCAATCGTGATCTTAGATCCTTGCGTTGTTGCCTCTGAATAGTCTCCACCAGATCTACTTGATTCAATCAGTATGCGAGCCATTGAAGCATCCAAAGTAATCTTGTTGCCTGATCCGAGTGTTGATACAATCTTTCCCCCTTGTATAAACCAGTCGCCAATACTTGCTCCCTCTGCGAGTAAAAGGTTTGTAGCTATGCTTTCAAATTGCGCTCCAAATGGATTCCACTTGCTTGTATTTGTTGGCACTACATTTGAGAATGTATCAGCATCTATACGGGCAATATAGTATTGGTTGTTGTATTTTACTGCATCCAATCTGTTTTTATTCCCATAATAGGTTTTTGAACTGCTGTAATCACCACGGTAAACCATTACCGGGCTATCTCCCTTGTCGCCTTTATCTCCTTTATCACCAGTTTCACCCTTTCCACCTGTAACACATATAGGCGAAGTTGTGGTTGAAGTTCCGTTTGTATAAGTTATAACTGATCTTGTCCATATATACCAACCATCTTTCCAAGTAGGTCTGTTGGTACTCCACGATCCGCCAGATTGCGAAGTAGGGCTGCTGGATAGGTAGTATTGTTCCACTATGGATTTCACACCCACGCCAGTAGATCCTGTAGCTCCCTTTCCGCCAGTGATACAAACAGCCTTAGTATATTCAGTAGATCCATCAGTAAGCACGGTTTTTGTTCTTGACCAAATATATTTCCCATCTTCCCATGTAGGAGCGGTAGTTTGCCATCCGCTTGTTGGTGCTGTCTTGTTGGAAGTGCTTTTAGCATATTCCACATCAACAGAATTTACCCCTACACCATCCTTTCCGTCTTTTCCATCGTAAGGATTGATACGGAAAGGTGTACACCAGTTCTGTATCAGTTTGTCGCTCTCTCCGCTTTTTACTTTGCCTATGTCTGTTGCTGACAAAGCACCGTTGTAGATCTTCACATCATCATAATAGACGGAAGATCCAAACATATTATCGTCATAAATGGAAAATCCTACTACCTCTTCATTTATGCTGCCTGTCTGCGCAAGCGATCCATTGATGAATACAGAAACCGTCCTGTCATTGAAACGCAAGGCAACATGAAACCAAGTGTTTTTTGATACGTTCAGGCTTTTCTCCACATACTCCCTGCCATTATATCCGTTCAGCATCCACCTTATAAGCGTCTGATCCGTTTTCATCCAGAAGCACAAGGTGAAACTTTGACCGAAAGGCAGATCATAAGGTATCTTGCATTCCCCGTCCTGACTTAGATTCATTGCATACCTGCTACCGTCTTGAATTACGGAAGCACCATTTGATAATGTGGCTTTCAAGCCATCAACACTATCATTCAGCGTGGTAGTTTCTCCGCTGTTTACAGGTATGTACAATGCAAGTTTGTCCGATAGTCCTGATTTCTTAGCCATCGTACACCACACGTATTCCAAAGTGCCTACAGACGGTATTTCTGTACTCCACCCAGCCGGATTTTCAGCATCAGCATCCAGAGCCGGAGGTGAAACGGTAGATCCGTTTTTGGCATACCTGTATTCATAGTATTCTCCAGTGGTTGCATCGCTACCAGCCGCACCACTTTCACCCTTAATCAAACTCCAAGTGTAATCAGTGGGGTTGTCGCTGTCTTTCTGTATGAAGTCCACATATTGCCCAATGTATGCGCCCGGCTCTTCACCGTTGTTTGCAGTGAACGACAATCCCCCGTTATCGCTATATTTGATATGCAGATAGGAAGTCTTTCCATCCTCACCATTTATGCCCGGCAATCCGTCCTCACCATTGAAGCCCTTGAATCTTGCCCATGTGTATTTTTTCGGATCGTTGCTATCAGCTTGCGTATAGTCCACATAAGTACCTATGTAATCAGACGGTGTTTCCGTCATTTGTGAGGCACTGGTTGGATTCTGTACGGAAGAGTATTTGATATGGAAATAGCTTGTCTTTCCATCAGCACCCGGAACGCCCGGCAAACCATCGTCACCCTTAAATTTACTCCAAACATAATCTTTCGGATCATCGCTTTCTGTAGCCGTTTCTTTATTTGTAGCAATACCTATGTACATGGTGGTATCTTTGGGCTGCTGGTACATAGGATTACCGTCTGCATTGTCAGAATAGGCAATCCATGTATAAAGCGTTTTTCCATCTTCGCCCGGCTCACCCGGAACGCCATCTTTACCCATTATGTCAGACCATTTATAATCCTTTGGATCGTTGCTTTCAGTCGGAGTTTCCTTGTTGTATGCAAAACCTATGAAGCCTTTTCCTGTAGGATTATCAGAAATGCCAGTACCGTTTACATCATCAGCATAACGAATCCATGTGTAGTAACTCTTTCCGGGTAGCCCATCTTCACCGGGTAAACCATCATCGCCTTTCTGTCCTTGCTGCCCTTTTGCTACTACTTTCCAATAAGTCGTATTGGTTGGTGTAATCCCCTTTGCTGGAGTAGGATAAATGTACCTGTATGTGCAAGTTTCCGCACCGTTGCTATAGCTAACCTCATCGCCTGTATAGTACACATATTCCTCGTTGTAATCTCCACGATACACACCGATAAACGACACATCGCCAGAATCGCTTAATAGGCGTACATTATGCAAGGTAAGTTGTTTTAATGCCGTCACATTCCAGTCAATAGAGCTTGTTGCATCACCGATTCTGAATTTGTTTCCGTCCAAATCCAAATAACACTCACCGTCACTGGTAACAATCGCTCCAGTGGTGATAGTCTTTCCGTTGATTCTGGTAAATCCATAAGTGGTTACGAAGTCACGGAAATTATCATCAGGATATAATGAGCTTATGATACCTATCTGGAAATAGTAGTTGTTTGGATCTTCTGTAGGCTCAAACTTGTATGGTGTCTGCGTAACGACAAACACGCCATTCGATCCAGTCTTGCTACATTTGGCAAACACATAGTAACCGCCCTGTTCGGATAGCGTAACGCTCAATTCGCTCAAATTCCATTGCTTAATGGTGGTTTCATCTATTGTCAAGTGTGCCAATATGCCGGAAGAAGCATCAAACCTGTTGGCATTACCGTTTACATTGGCTTGCATCACCACACCGATCAGAACAAACTGCTGGCTCTTCGATCCAACGGTAAGCATATTGGTGTCAATAGAATTAGGTCGTATGTTTTCTGGATCAAAATACCCGTCTGTGTCATACACCATATTCCTTAGCTCTTCTGTTGTACGCCATCCCCTGCGTGCCTTGCTCAAATCTTTCAGTCGGTTTGCTTCTATGATCTTGTTATGCTCAATCACATCTATAACCGTCTGTTGGCTTATGGATATGGTGGTAGTGTCGGATAGGGTAAGGCTGTAATCGTGATCCACAAGTAAGTTACGGCTTATCTTCTGGATTCTTATGCTCTTCTCCACACCGAAACGCACATCTTTTACTGGCACATAGTCCCCAACCTTAAAGACGCTGGTTTCGCTATCATCCGGCAAGTTTTCCAGAAAATAGGAACGGTCAAAGGTCAGAGCATACTGCACTCTGGACTGTGTACGTGGCTTGAAATCATCATACCCGGCATACCACAGATCTTCTTCTGCATTATCCTCATAGGACTTTGGCAGATTTATATCCGTGATCTTGTAGGTATTTCCAACCTCAACACGGAAAGCCTCGCTATCAGTAGTTGGTATTGTAAGCCCTCGTTTATCTGTGAAAGGTATTAGGGTGAATTGCTTTTTAGCGTGATCATATCCACCATCAGCCTTAACCTCAAACTGTTGCCCGGCAAGCCTACCAGTAATGAAAGTGATCTTTGCCGTAACTCCATTGATAAGATACTTCGTACCGTTATCGTCCTTTTCGTTAAGGTCGAAGTCCATAGTATCATCAACGAATGAGTTTATATCATCCTCCACAATAGCCGTTACCACTCCTGTACGCTTCGGATATATATCATCATATTGTGCGCCATCCTCTTCACTCCCTATTTCCTGTGCCAGTTCCGCATCCTCAATATAACGCTTATTATCATCATCAATGCCTATCATTTCACTGTTTGCCGGGATAACCGTACCGTCAGCCAACGTATGCTCATTCTTATTCATACGCTTAGGGTATGGAAGTTGCAAGCGTTCTGAATAGTTCCTGTAGTCACTTCGTATGTTGGTAGTTCCACCCTCCACCCAAAGACGGGTGATAATGGCTTTATCATCCACCTTTTGATCTTTCAGAGTGAACAGTCCACCACCTTTCCCCCACTCGAAATAATCGCTTCCGTTAGGTGGCACTACCTTTGTCCCGAACTTTCCGATATGGATCGTGCGCACACCGTTGTTTTGGGTGATACGGAACTCCAGCTTGAAATTATTATCGCTACATAGCGATTGCAAAACCTGTAGGCAGTTCTGCTTTGAGAATGATATTGTGCGTGGCTCTGTGTCCGGGCAATTCGCTTCATCAAAAGCCCATAATCCCGGATAGTCACGGTTCATGTTGTATATGATCACCTTGACAAAATCCCGAATGGAATAGGTAAGATCAAAAGTCATGGAAGTAGATTTTCCGCTTTCGTCTGTATTCCTGTATTGGGTTTTCATCAGTTCATACATCACGCCATAGAATACTGCATCATACTGGTAGTATCTATCCGTTTTCATTTCACGGGTGGCACGTGTGCGGATCGTGTATTCTTCACCGCACACTATGATCTTATCGCCTTTCTCGAAGTCAAGCAATTCAGTGGAGATAATAGACAACTGTATGTTATCATCCCCCATCAAAGATATGTTCTGCGTTGCCGATTTTACGGTACAGAAAGGATCTCTGCTGAATAGCTGTATAGTACCCCCTTTGCGCTTGATTACTTCAATTTCTCCCATATTACGATCGCATTAGTGGAAAATTCCTCTATATCCTCAATTACACCGCTAACAATAATGTCATATTCCCCGGCTTCTTCGTAGGTATGTTCCAAAGCAACATCCGTCCCATGCACATTAAATGTATGGCTTCCATCACCCCAATACACGTTAAGGAACTTTGTGCTTGTAACGGTTATGGTTGCTTTGCTGTTGGCATTCCCAATATGCCGTAAAACCCTCTTCACTGGCTCACATTCAACCAGCTTCAACGAGAATGTACCAACCATAATATCGTTGTTGTAAGTTCCCCAAGTCTTATCCACATCTACATCATCAGGTACATACACTTCATATACCAACGGTTTTGCTTTTCCGTCATACTCGCATTTCAGGCGCACTGTACCCTCCTTGTCGAATTGTTCCATGAAGAGATTAACCCAGTTTACAAACTCCGATCTGCTGGAAGCCTCTATAAAGCAATCAAGCGTGATCGTGCGCTCCTTGTACCGTGGTCGCTTCAAGTCAATAACCTTTCCGTGATAGTTATCCCAATCCACTTCCAAACTTTCTTTCCTTTCCAGTCTGCCAAGAAGCCCGGAAGAAGCGGAAACATACACGCCAAAGTCTTTCATGTTCTTTCCGTCTATGTAGTATTCCACATCTGTATTTGCCTGTAGCTTCATTACCTCCGTAGGTGTCTTTGCCACATTGAATAAACGCAACTCATCAATGAGTGATTGAGTACCGTTAAGGCTTTCATCATTCAATGATAGACCTTTCGGAGTGCCGGATATGGTTTCTTTGAATATACGGCTTGTGTTCTGGTAAACCTCGAAAGTGTTGCCGGACTTCACAAAGGCAAAGAAATACCAGTTCTTAGGCATTACGTTCACCCATTGCTCCAGATAATTATCCACACCGTCAAAGTTCAAGAGCCAGCCAAGTTTGCTTGTTGCCGGGTACACATAGCAAGACAATGTGAAATCGCCACTGAAAGGGATAGCCTTTTCTGTCTGGCACTCACCAGCACCATTCATAGACAAAGATTTTCCGCTCTTCGCTATTTTGGAGAATGTAGCACCATCAGAAAGCGTTGCATCAGCCCTGCTTAATGAAAAATCGTATGCTTTACTGCCGTCTGGATCGTCAAATGGCAAATAGAGGATTAAATTATTGTCTATCATATCAATAAGTATTTTTATTTGTTCGTATTATTTTTACCTTTCCACCAACTGTTTCAACGGTTGCATTACCGTACACATTAACCAGTACCTCCGCATCACCGCCAGCCACAGCGATAGCAAGGTATGAGTTATCGAATATGTCAATGGTTACAATAGCATGATCGCCAACATTCACAGAGGCTTTGGAGTTGTGCCGGATATAGATGTTTGAAACAGCAAACCCGTCATACTCCAACATCGCTTTGCAGCCCCCGTTCAACACTACATCTTTCCTGTTTTTCTCCACAACTTCATCATCCACATACACACCGTAATCCTCACACTTCCCTTTGAAGTTCGTGCGTAGGAAGTCAAGTGTTGGATAATCATTCTTTATACAGAAGTCTATCCCTCGTATATACAATTCAGCAAGGGAATCCACGCCCAAACCCGGTTTGAGCTTCATTTGCCACAAACGGCACAATCCCTTTGCTATTCCATCCTGTTTGATTTGGTGTACCAGTTCCATATTACGATATTCCTTGTGATAGTAATGAATTATCTTTGTTTTCTATTCTCTTTAACGAATCAGCAATTTCATCAAGTCTTCTACAATAACGTGTGTTTTCCGCTATTTCTATTTGATAAATAAGATATTGCCTCATAATCGCTATCTGATCGCTCTGGTTGATTACAAAGGCATTCAAACGCCCGGCAATCACACCTCCTGTTTCCTCGCTCATGGAAGTAACAGCACCAGTAAGGGGATCGGATTCCTCTTCTTCATCTGTCTGATCCTTGATCCAGTCACCTACACCCTCCAAAGCCATATTGAATTTATCCGCTCCCAGCTTCACCATTTCCTCAAACCGTTTCTTTTCATAGTCAGAAAGCACATTATCCTGCATGGCTTCTCCAAGATACAGAACGGCATCATTAATGGCTTTTGCAAGGAACTGGCGTTTCAATGCTTCTACAACCGCATTTTTCAGCGTTTCTTTTGTCACTTCTCCCAATGCCTTTGCTGCATCTTCACCTTGACAATAGGCATCTACAAGCGCATCGGCAAAATCATCAATGGCACTTTGAACATCTGTTCCGGCAAGCGTTTCAAGCATATTTCGCTCCAGATCCTCAATCTGTGTGTCAATGTCCTTAATGGCTTCTTCCCATTCTGCTATCTTGTTGTTGTCGGTGTCTTTTTTGTCTTTTTCCGCCTGTATCTGCTGCTTGATAAGCTCCTGTTGTTCCCGGAGATTCTGTTTCTGCAACTCGTAGATCTCAAACATATCTCCGCTGTTTTGTTCTTTCTCCAGAGCATTTTTGAGTTCCTTGATCTGCTTTGTCAGTTGAGCGTATCTAACTAAGTCCCAACTTTGTCTTGCTACAATCTTCTGTTGTTCCAGTGCCGCTATCTCATCCTCTATGGCTTGCACCCTCTGTTGGTGTGCCGTCCTTTCCTCTTCACTGTACACCCAGAAAGTCTGATCGTATGAGTGTTGCAGTCTGTCAAAGGCATTGGATAGCTTATCAACATCCATCTGGATATTCTGAATCCTTTCCTCCAGTTCATCATCATTGTTAAACAGTCCGGCAATCCACTGGATAGCCTGTAAAGCAATGGATATGGCGGCAAGGATAACAGAGCCTTTTTCAGCCGTTGCTATGGCTGCTGACATGGCGATACCAGCGGTGGCAACACCCTGTATCATCTGGATAGTGGATTTGCCAGTTTCACCAAGTAAATCACCCAATACATCGCAACTGTCTATTGCATCATTAACGAAGTTGAAACACCCCTCGGTGGCAGATGCTAAATTCTTCCAATCCGTTTTTATATTACCGCTGGAATGCTTGGATTTTTGTTCAGCCGTTCCAAAAACAGATTTTATTGCATTCCCTAATGATTTGAACGGATTTACATCAAGGATCTTTTGTTTAGCCTCATCCAACCTATCCAATACGGCTTTCATATCCGCTGGATTTAGATTCATATCAGAGGTATTCATCTTACTTTGAATATCTCTTACCAACTTATCTATTTGCTCCACTGTCAAAGCATCAAGATCCGTAAACAGATTGCGCCAACTTTCGCTCTGCATGAGGAATGAAGCATTTAAGGCGGAAAGTGCCTCATTCTCGCCCTCATTCAACTTCTTCAGGATCTCTTCATTGTTTTGTGCAATGGCTTGTGATCGCAACATCGCATATTCATCCTGAATGGCTTTCTTTTGTTCCTCATAACTTCTGTAGTTGTTCAGTATCTTATCCTGAATTTCTTTATCCGCTTCCGCCTGCTTCTCCGATATGAATAGGCTTGCTTCCGCTTTCTCATCTTCACCTACCAGCCCTGTACTTCCGCTTACAAGTCTTTCTTTGGCATCGGCTATGGCTTGCACTCTCTCTGCAAGTGTGCTTGCTTGCGATATTGCTTCCGTCACACTTTCCTTGAAAAGATCCATTGCGGACTTTGCGCCCGTTATCTCATCATATTGCATATTCAGGGAAATAAGGTGGTTTCCCTCGCCCTCTGTCAGTGTTCCGGCTTCTTTCTTCTGGTTCATTTCTGCTATCTGGTTTTCCAGATATTGTTTGAATGAAGCACCGCCTTTCAGTAAGTTTGCGAACTGTGTGTTCGCCACATCTTCGCCCAGATTACGCACCCAGCGGAAATACAACTCATACTGCTGTTTTTTGTAGGCTATTTCACCATCAAACAACTTATTTTGCTCTCTCTGATAACTGGTATTCTCAATGCTTCTTCTCTCATCGAATCCGGCTTGCTCCGTTGCAGTCAATCCACCTTTTCCGGCTGCTTTACGTGCTTTCTCCAGTTCTCTTTCCTCTCTGTCTATGCGATCCAGATTCTCTTTGTGCTGTAAGTCCAGAATGGCTTTACGTTTCTCATAGCCATCTTCCATGATAGAGATACGTGCCTCTTCCAATTCACGTTGTGCCTCCAGTTCTTTCTGTGATAACTGATTTGCGCTGTTACTGCTATTCCCAGAGCTTGTAATACCAGTAAGCAATTCGAGATTCTTTTTTGCCGTATTGAGTTCTTTTATTTTGGCATCTATCTCTCCTGCTAAATTGTCTTTGACAACTTTTCCAGATCGCAAATCTTCCAACTCTTTTGTAAGCGTGGCAATTTGTGTTCTCGTGTCTGCTATCTGCTCTGAATAAGTTTTTGCACTCTCGGAAGATTTGTCTATTTCCCCTGAAGTGTCGCTGATCTCTTGGTTCAACGCTTCAATAGTCTTGTTTATGTCTGTGAGTTCCTTTTGAGCCTGTTTTAGTTGCCTTTCTGCTTTCCCTGCTTGCCTCAAAGCATACATCTGATATTGTGCTCCAGCATCGCCATAGGCTACATCTGGAACGTTGGCACTCGCTTCATCATAGGCTGCTTGTTTTTGGATGATCTCTTTTTCTTTGAGCCTCTTTTCCCTATAAGCTGCTTCCAGTTCCTCTTGTGCCGCTTTCATCCTGATTTGTTTTTCTAACAAGCTCAAGTACCGCTGGATTGCATCGGCATTGTCATTGATAATAGTACCCTCTTTTGTCAATTCTGCATTATATCCGGGTATAATCTGTTTCAGTTCATTCAAAGCCTTGTTGCGCTCATCGTATGCAACATTACTATTTCTGATAATTTTCTCTAAAGCCTCAACTTTTCCAGCTTCTTCACTGAATCGCTCTGTAGCCCGTTTGGTTGAATTAGTCAAACTTACCGTATCTTCCTCCAGTTCTTTAGTCTTTGAAGAAAGCATAGAAATCGCACTGAAAGCCATTCCAACCAATGATACAACCCATGTAATAGGATTTGCTTTCATTGACAGCCACAATGCCTTAAATGAGGCTGTAAGTTTGCTTGTCGCTAATGTTAGAACATTGGTAGTGGTAGCTTGTGCTGCCTTTGCTGCTGTATCAACGGATGAGGCTATCCGTGATTGCTGAATTGCAGCTGCTTCCAACTGCTTCCGTTTAGTGTATAAATCTGTTTGAGCGGCTAAGGCGGCTTTTCTGGCGGCACTCTGGTTGTCTTGCGCTGCCTCCAGTTTCTTTTCAGCCGTGGCGATCCTTGTTGCATCCCCGGCTTGCCTTGCCCAATACAGTTCATACCGTGCCATTTCGGTTGCTTGCATGGCAGAAACAGCCGTTTGTTTGGCGGATTCCACTTTTTGTGCTGCTGCCTTGACATCGGTACGCATAGCCTCCAGAGTGGCGGCATTGTTTCTTTGCTTCGCTGCCACTTCTTGCTCCAGAGCGGCACGATATACGGCACTCTTAGCCGATAGGTCGGTTTTGCTAAGTGCCTCCCTTTGCTCAACCGTCAATACAGAGGTAGCCACTGCCTCATAATTGGCAGAGGAAGTGGTAAGGTTAAGGTTTGATAAGTATTCCTGCTGTTGGGCTGTCAATAACTGCTGTATGGTGGCAATGCGGAGTTTCTTTACCAGATTGGCTTGCTCTTCCGCTGTAAGTTCCTTTTGCAAGGCGGCAACATGAGCCTGTTGTGCGGCTGTCATAGCCTTTGTTTGGGCTGCTGTTTGTCCCGTTATGTTGGCTTCCGCTTTCAGTAGAGCGATCTTTGCCTGCTTAACGGTATTGTCTATCATGGCAACACCCGTGTAGCCCTTTGTTGCAAGGGTATTCAGCACGATTGCCGCTTTATAGCTTCCGTAAGCAATGGTAACAGCCTGTACGATACGGATAATCTGATCCATATTCTCCACAAGGTCTATCGCACCCTGAATAGCCCCAGTGAACAAATCCTGATTATCCTGTCCGATCTTGTTGAGCGCACTATCCCAAGCATCGCCCAAGTTGGAAAGCATACCAGTAAGCGACTTACTTTGCTCTTGCATGAGGTTGAAATAAATACCGCCCTCACTGGTCATGTTCTTAAATGCCTTTTCAACTTCCGGGAATCCAACTTTTCCCTCCGTTACCAGCTTGTTCAGTTCTTGCCTGTCTGCGTTAAGCACCTTGCCCAACTCTTCATAGATAGGAATACCACGCCCGGCAAACTGGCGAATATCCACCGTGTATGCCCTGCCTTGCGATCTCAATGTGCCATACAGATAGATAAGATCACCAAGTGGCGCACTCACACCAGAAGCCACGTTTCCAAGCATCACGATCTCATCTACCACGCTTCCCACATTTGATCCGAAAGCAAGCATCTGTTTTGCTCCTTGCGCTATGCTGGTAAGGTCAAACGGAGTTTTAGCGGCTGTATCTACCAGTTGCGACATAAGCACCTGTGATTTTTCGGTGCTTCTCAACATGGTATTGAAAGCCAGTTCAAGTTGCTGGAACTGCCCACGCACTTGCACAATGCTCTGAACAAGGCTCATCATTCCTTGCCCAACAAGGTAGGAAACGATATACCTTGCCCCGTTTTGCGCAAAGGTCAGAAACGATTGCTCCATGCGGTTTGCTTCCAGCACGGCATTATCAGAGGCGTTTTTGATATACCGCCCCATCGCTTCGCTTGACACTTTGAAATCATCTATATCAAGAGTGGCTTTGAATGCTAATGCTCCACCTATATTTTCCATACTAAATTAAACCTTTGACATAGTTCTTAATATCTTCTTTCGTTTTGAGTTCTCTACGGATAACCTTTTCTCCTGTTTTTGGCTTCGGTAATCCGTTCTCATCCGTTTCTGTTTTCGGAATCGGCTTTGTCCTTGCCATATCCGCCATCATCAGCTCTACATTCATCCAAGAGATACCCCAGAGCAAGTAATCATAACTCCAGCCGAACATTTTCAGCAATTCCGCACGATTACCCCACGGGCTGTTTAGCCCGGTTACTCTATCATATCCGCTCTGCTCTTCGGTTTCGTTTTCCCTACTTCCTTGATTGATATGATAGAGGATGTAAAACCCCCGGCATTCATCATCTGGCTTATCACATCGGCAAGTTGCTTCAAACGTGGTACAGTCAGATGCTCAATGAAGAAATCACGGAGTACCTTTGTCTGTTTGTTTACTGGATTAGCGATTGAGCCGTTGTTGATTACTGCAACTGCGGCTATCTCTGCCATGAGTGAAATGTACTTGAAATACTTCTTTGCCTCTTGCGTGGGTTGTTCCTGTATCTTTTCCTCATTGAGTTCTATTTGTAGGTACAGTTTCCTCAAATAGTCAATAGTACCCAGATACAGAGGCTTCACATGGAACTGGCGCATATATACTTCTACCATCTTCCCCTTATCCGTGTCCGGCATTTCCATTACTGACACATTCCAGTCTTTAGGAATCCGCCTGTCATGCCATACCTTGACATGGTTAGGGAAATGCTTGTTCCACCAACGTACCCACTTTGGGGGCTTCACCGGGTTAATCTTCAAAGGCACGGAGAATTTCACCCCCATATCCAGAAGTGCCTGTATCGCTTGCTCTTCTATTTCAAGCTGTTGTTCTCTTGTCAGTTCTTTTGGCTTTTCTTCCATAGATATTGCTGTTAAAAAGAAAGCCCCCTACGTTGCTTGCAGGAGGCTTTCCTGTTACATAAAAGCATCAGGATTACGCTTTAGTCGGATCGGTCATAGCCTCATCAATTTGCAACTCGGCTTGATACTGGATCGTGAGCGGCACAAGACAGATACCCGTTGAAGAGTAGGTAATCTCGAACTTCGGAATGATCCTCACATTCGGGCAACCGATAAACAAGCCCTCTTCCGGCTGCTGCCAAATGGCAAATTCCTTATAAGGCAGTTTCTTAGGTCTTACCCACGTACGGTTAGGAGTTTCCCCCTCTACAGTTCCGCCAAAATAGCGTGAAAGCAAATCCAGATCTGGATCCATCAGCGAAAGTGCCAATGTGGTTTCAGTTTCGCCTACCTGTGTAATCTTCTTGCTTGAAGTTTCTGACTTATGTACCGTTGTTTCAGGGTCAGAATCGGTAAGCTGGCAAGTGTCTTGATACACATCGCCAAGATCTTTCCATTCAGAGCCTTTTGCTGGCATAGTACCGTCAGCTTCTGCATCGGCAACATAGATCTTCTTCAATCCCATTGTTGATAATACTGGCATAGTCGTAAAATTTATTGGTTCATTTTCTTTTCTCTAACTGTTATCTCCAAAGCGATAGAAACAAAGTGTTCGTTATGGTCTGGCTCTTTGATAGGAGGATTGATCAAACCGATATTCCAGTTATAACCGCTTCCTATCTCGTAGTGGTTCTGCAAGACTGCAATAACCTTTTTCCTTATGTCTATCAGCCTCTGGTAGTCTATTCTGTACACGGGTGGATTTGTACGCTTCTTCACCTTATCCGGCACATGAATGTTTACGTTGATTTGCCCGTAACGCACGGATTCCTCACCGTCTATTGCATGAGGGACTATAATCACATCTTCTTTGCTGTAGTCGTTACGTTCATAGTCAATGCTGCCTGTAATCATGGTTTTCACTTCACTTTCCATAAGCATTTGATATACCCGTACCGCTATCTCTTCCGTTGTAATCATAACACACCTCCGAACAATTCATTTGCCTTTGATTTGGCTTTTGCCATAAGTTGATTCATTGCGGCTGGAAAATCCTTTTTGGCTTTCAGTTCTGCCGGAAGAATGACATTGTAACCCTTAGCCTCAACGTAAGCTGCGTAATTCATCCCGGCTACTATAATGAGAGAGAAAGCGTCCGGCAAGCTGTTAGCCATCTGCATAGCCACATTAAGGCTTGCTTTAGCTCCCTCATTGTTAGGCTGGTTTTCCCCACTAAAGTATTCCAGTTTCTTTTTACGCACTATCGCATAGGATATAGAGTTTGTGAGGTTGCCCGTCCTGTCTGTATAGCTGTGTTTCTCCTTAGCGTACTTCACAAGGCTTTCGCCAAGAAACTTCAATAGGTATAGTGTGGCGTTTTCAAGTCTTACTTGAAACGCTGCCACCGCCTTTGAAATGACACTGCTATGATTGTTAGTCGGAGCTATCCCCATATCTCAATGTATCTTCTGTTAAGATTATCCACGCCTTGAATCTCGAAAACTGCCACCTTGCCATCCTCACTTGTGATCTGTACTGGCGTTGCAATATCCAGATTTCCTTTGAAGCACTTTGGTATAAGTACATCGTAAGTGTACTGGTGCATTTGCCCGTCTGTACCGATCTTTTGTTTGGCTGGCACGAATGTTTCTATCTGGCACTCGCAACCGTCCATCCAGTCGCCCGTTTGAGGCTCTGAAACAATAAACCCAGTATTCGGATCTATTTGCTCATCCTGAATTTCCTTGTATTTGAAAGTACCGTTATATCTCATGGCTACCACATATTAGATCCGTCCGTGATAGACGGGACTTCGACAAACTCCGAGGCATCCAGACCGTTTTCACTGCAAATAACCTTGATACGCTTCTTTAGCTCATCCACGCTGTACCCTTGTGAGGATTTGCCCATGCTGTCACTTGTGAGGACAACCATTTTCTTTAGCACCTTGATAGCGGCAATGGCAATAGGTTTCCTATCCGTTTCCGCATTGTATTCGGCATCAGAATTGCCCACATTCGCATCAGCAAGAGCCTTTTTCAGCGCAAGAGGACTTGGCGTATATGGTTCAAGCTCACCGATCAGAGCATCGTATTTTGTCAAATTACCCATCTTAGACCTCCTTGTTTAGTATTTCAGAGAGTGAAGCGGCTTGCTCTTCCGTCAGTTCATCCAGTTTCTTTGAAACACCTTTTACTCCGGCATTCTTGGCGGCTGGATTACCGATTTCTTCAAGTGCTGCTTTCACCTCATCAAGTCCGTATTCTTTCTGTTGGAATGAGATTGTTTCAGGCTTCTTCTCATCAGCCTTTTCATCATTCCCATCATCAACAGAAGTAATCTCACACATACCACGTTTCACAAGGTCGTTTACCCTGCTTAGGTCGTTTGTGGTAAGAAGATCGCCAGACTTGTAAATAGTCTGGTGATCATTCTTATCTCTGAAAGGCTTTAATACTACCAGTTTCATAGTTTAGCCCTCCATAAGAGCATCAATGCCCTCAAACTCCTGCTTGGTGCAATACATACGCTCGTTTCCGTTGGCATCTGCCGGGATCGTCTTTTCGGAAATGCCTCTTACCTGCATACAGATAATGGCATTAATATCCGTAATGATAGGCAGCAAGCGTCCAGATCCTTGCGTAACTTCACCTGCTACCTGACCAGTGGATTCACCAGTACGCCACTTGGCGATACGGATTCCGTTACCAGCGTTCATGTAGTCCACATCGTCCTCTTCCATGAGTTCGCTGTCCTCAATAGACGGCTGGATTTCACCGATAACTCCGGCTGGCTTGATACAGATAAAGTTGTGATTCCACGGCTCAACAGATCCACGCTTACCGTCCTTGTCCTGTCCCATCTTACGGGTGACAACCGTAATGTTCGGGATTTCGTTTTCACCAAAAAGGCTTTCAAGTTGGGTTTTGGTGACGGTCTGCGCCTGTTTGTCGTTTCCATGCACCAGCAAGCGTGTGGTCTGATCCATACGCAACCAGTAGTAGAGATCCTGAGACATCAGGATTTCGCCCGGCTCAATCCCCCTTTGGCGAAGATCGGCACAAATGGCAGCAAGCATCAGAACGGGGCTTAACTTGCCTGCCTTAGTGTTTGCCGTAGTCCAGTTGAAAGCCGAAACGAGCTTGTTAGCCTCATCCATGTTGTAGTCGATCTCAAACTCCCTACCACCCGGATTGTTGATAGCTGGTTTGAACTGTGCAACACCCCAGTTGGAGAATGCCATAAGCGCAATGAAGTCCATGACATCTTTGCAGCCCAGATAAGCATCCTGCACATCCGCTTTGAGCGTCTTTTCGATCTCCCTAACCTTTTGAGCCTCCGAAAGACGGGGATTCTCGTAAACTTCCATCAGCTTGCGATAGGTACGGGCTGGCATAAAGAACTTGTGACCCACACGGGGTATCTCCTTAGTCCAAATATCGAAGCCGTCAGAGCGTCTTTGAGGGGTAGGTGATTCATCAGCAAGCAGCGTAGCCATGAAGCGCAACCGATACTTGCCCATAATTCCCTCCGCTGTCAGTGACATTTGAGGGGTATTGTAGGTAAACCAGTTATCGGAGTACATCTTCTGGAACAAGGCTACTTCCCTTTCAGAAGCCTTATCGAAAGCCTTGCGCCACGTTGCCAGAAAGTCAATGGGTCTACCATCCTTGTACAGACCTTTGAATTTTGAATAAATTGATTTCATGCGTTATCCTCCTTTCTTTAGAATGATTGAGTGAGTTTAACGTGCGGATTGGCTTTCAGGAACTTTCCTGTAGTGTCTTTCTGGCTTGCCGGGATAGGCGGAACACGCCTTTCATACATTGCGTATTGCATTGTATCTGCCGACACATCAATGCCAGTTTCAAACTCGCTTACCTCCACATCGTAGATAGTTACAGCGTTAGCCTCACCGATTTCAGCGGCATTGGAAGATTTTTCCACCACCTCCACCAGTACATCATCCTTAGCAAGCCCGGTGATTTCACCAGATAGCGTGATAATGTATTTTTCGTTCTTAGCCTCAATCTTGGAGATAGAAACAGCACTGGCAAAAGTGCCAGAAATAGCACCAGCCTTAGCCACCTTATCGCCAACAGCGAAGCAAGGAGCAAAAAACTCATCCACCAGCAAGCGAACGATCTTCTTATCATCGCTATCTACCTCCACCACCTTAGCGGTTTTCACCACGCTAACGAGCCGGGTTTGCTCATCGTAGATTGCAAGAGTTCCAGCCGGGATAGTGTCACCAACATTGAAACGCTGTTTGGTGACATCCAGATTGAAACCGCCTTGCACAATAGAGGGACTACCCGTAAATATCGGGCGTTCCCCTGTAAATGAGTGCTTTTTCCTTTTCATTGCGATTTTATTTAACAGTGATTGATTCCAGCAAGCTATCAGCAGCTTCATCTATCTGTTTTTCGCTTGCCGCTTTAGAACCCTCTGAATCATCAGGCGCAAGACCTGCCGTAATGAAGTCTTGTTTGAGATTTGCCACAGCCTCTTCTATATCCTCATCATCGGATATGGACTTGGCGAAGCGATCACGGAACTTAGCCGGAATCTTGTGCTTTGCCATAGCAGCGTTAATATCCGCCATGCGCTTTGCCTTGTTTTCGTCAGCCTCATACTTAGCCAACTTCTCTTCCAGAGCCTTAATCCGCTTCTCATTAGGATCATCCTTTTTGTTGGGATCATCGCCAGAGCCTTTGCCGCCCTTATCGTCTGGATCGTCATCTTCTCCGTCCTTTTTCCCTTTCTTGGAATCATCCTTTTTCTTGTTTGCCCATCTGGTAGCTTCTCCCTGACTTTCAGTAGCCACGTCAGCTATCAGGTTTGCAGTCGTTTCAATCGCTGCATCATCGGTCGAATCATCCTCAATGCTGCCACCCAATTTTTCGGTTATCGCTTTAAGGTACTTCTCCGATAGACCAGTGTCCTTACACAAGTCCTTGACCTTTTCAAAGAGTTTCTTATTCATACTTGAATTGCATTTATAGTCCGTTAATATGTGACTTCTACAGCGCAAATATAGAAAATAATTCTGTATATATGTGTTTGTTGAACACATAAAGAAGATTTTTTAGCCTTAAAATGCCTGTTTTTCTCAGTATGCAGAAAATATTTCCGTAAATTCACCCTGTAAATGCCATTTCGTCAACTCTGCGTGTCGGCACAGCCGTACTTTTGCGGTGTGCAATGGCATAGGAAACAACAAGAGTATTAACCAAGTGAAATGTTACAGAAATGGCAGAAATCAATTATTCAGTAGCGGCAATGAAGAACCCTATGAAGCAAAGCGAGCCGCCAAAGTATTATGCGAAGATGCAAGCCAGCGGCATAGTGGATATGGACGATCTGGCAGAAGAAATCAGTTATGCAACGACCCTCACGGACGGGGACATCTTGAACGTGCTTCGTGCGCTCATCAAGCAGATGAAACGCCACCTGAAAAGCGGCAAGATTGTGAAGCTGGAAAAGTTCGGCAACTTCCAGTTTCAGATATGCAGCGAGGGCACAGAAACCGAAAAGGAGTTTACCCCTGCGTGCATCACCAAAGTAAACATCCAGTTCCGACCGGGCGCATTGTTGAGAGAGGTGCAAAACCTTGACACCCTTACTTTCAAGAAAGTACCCAAGAAGAGCGAAAGCAGCGGCAACACTTCCGAAGATGAAGATGATTCATCCGACTATGAAGAGAACCCGTTGGGATAATCACTACATAGCCATTGCATAGTGAAGAGTGAACTACTATATAGTAATTGAACGACTACCCTATAGTAACGCAACATTTACTATAGGGTAATTTTTTATCTTAGAACGAGCGTATGAAAGCAATCAGAATGGGCGAACTCGCCTGCCAATACTTCCCGAACTCCACCAAGCGGAGTGCCGTAACGCAACTCCGGCGGTGGATCATCCTTTGCACCCCGTTAAGGGAGCGGCTGGATGAGCTTTGTTTCCAGAAAGGGCAACGCATACTGACACCACTACAGCACGAGGCGATATTGAAGTTTTTGGGAGAGCCGGGTGAATAGGTGTGTTTCTTGGACACATAATCAACCAACGAACCAAAATTTGCGAGCCAAATACTTTTTTTATTGAGGCAATATATCTATATTTGCAACGTAAAAAGTGCCGGAATGCACAAGCTGTACTCCTTGCACTATAATAAGGAACTTTAGGGATGCCCTTTGCGGTGTCCCTTTTTCATTAAAAGACAAATGAATGAAAACCGCAACAACAATAGAAGAACAAATTCAGTTGCTCCATAGCAGGGGCATGGAGTTTCCCAATGAGGAAAAGGCTAAGGAAATCTTGCTGGATATTGGTTATTACCGATTGGGCTTTTACTGGTTTCCATACGAGCGTACCTATCCGGCAAAGAACAACCGCAACCATAAGTTTAAGGATAACACCTCTTTTGAAAATGTGGTTACGCTCTATTATTTCGACCACGACATAAGAAGCATCATCGCCCCTTACCTGTATCGGATAGAGGTTAACTTCCGCACATTCCTCACTTACACGGTTTCCAACAGATACAAGAACAATCCCACATGGTTTGCCGATCCACGGATTGTAAGCAGTGACTTTGTAGCCTATCTGCCTAATTGCTATAAGACGATATGCAAGAATGAGGCTATCAAGCACCACCATAGCAAGTACATCAACGACATATACGCCCCGGCATGGAAAACATTGGAGTATATGACATTCGGGGATATTCTCTACTTGTACTCCAGCCTGAAAGACCAGACGCTGAAAGAAGCGATAGCCCTACATTATAATATAAGGAACGTAGATGTGTTTGAAAACTACATGGGTACGTTGCGAGTGATACGCAACCTGTGTGCGCATGGTCATAACATCTACGATTTGAAGCTGCAAAAACGCATCCGCAAAGGCCCGATAGCGGAACTGAAAGGAAACAGGTTGCACGATTTGGCGGGCGGATTGCTGGTGCTGACCTATATTCTCAACTCCATTTCAATGAATAGGGTACAGGATTTGCGCTACAAGCTGAATCTTTTGGTGTCGCAACCGCAAATCAGCAACATAGAAGATGTGATAAAGGATTTGAAAGACTTTATTAAAGAAAGCAAGTAAATGTGTCATTTGTAACATACACAATGCGGATATTTGGTATATGTAATATGCACAATCCGTGTGTTTGTAAAACACATAATTGTATCATAACTGAAAAAACGCAACGCTGGATGCCTACATTTAGAAAGAAATAAACTATCTTAGCGGACTAAAAATTTGTATCATGTGCAGAATATCTAAAGAAACGGTTATCCGGGCGAATGAAAAGACAATGAAACGTGGCAGAGTGCATGATTGCTCTTCCCCCGTTGTGGACGGTGCTATAACAGTATCTGCCCGCTATCGTGGCGTGGTATATTCCCAAAAGGTAGATGTACGGAGAATGCAAGAATCCTACAGTCGTTCATTTAAAGCAGTAAGGAATGGCAAGACAATATAACTTTATATACAAGCAACTGGTGGAAGATGAGAGCGATATTGTGGGCAATATCGCTTATTCTTTATATAAGGCAGACAAAATAAACTTTATTGAGGACTTTAAGGCAAAGCACAATGGCAGCGAACCAACGGAAGCAGACTTTCAGCCATTCCACGACATTTGCTGTATGGAAGCTAATATAAACCGATACAAGATGCAAGCCCTCAACATCTTGCAAGGCTTTTTGGATGATACGCTTTCGTCTACCATTAAACAGGTAGAGAAAGATTTGGAAAACGATTATAAAAAGGAGTTGATGGGCATTGTGGGAAAAACCACCGTAAAATCGTTCTCTTGGAATGTATTGCAAAATATCGTAGGAGCATTTGCGTTTATGCTCATCATGTGTGCCATTGTCTTTCTGCTCAAATTCTCCGAACATCAATACACGTTTACCATAGGAGGCAGCGGAAGTGCCAAACTGGAAGTAGTCAAAAGTACCCCTAATGACACGATCGTTGTACCCGCTCAACAAAACAAATAATCTATGAGAAAGTTTTTATTCGTGCTTTGCCTGATAGCTTTGACAACAGGAAATGCGGTTGCGCAAATTGGAAGCTCAGAAAACCTTGAAGCGAAAAACGGATTCAAGTATTTTATACTTGGAGACAGCATATCGAAGTATTCAGATAAAATAGAACTGGTTAAAGGCAGCAATGACACCTATTCAGCCACCGATACCACCTTATTAAAAATAGGAGATGAGATAAAATTATCCATGATTTTAATCAAAACCTACAATGGCAGAATCTTATCAATAAGCCCGATGGCAAAATCTGAGTACTCATATAAGATGCTGAATGTGTTTCTGGCAGCTTATGGAAGATGGAGCCATAGACCCAATCAATATATGGATAAGTACTTTTGGTTTTCTCCAAACAAAAAGGTTAAGCTATATTTCTACGGAGAGAAACTGGACAAATGGATTTTTGCCACATTTACGGACATGGAACTTGATTCCCAAAAAAGTAACAGCGAACATAAGAAAACTCTTAATGCAGTAGATGATTTGTAATCTAAATACCAAGTAATGACAGAGAAAGTATCATTGAAGAAACTGCTTGGCTACGGGCATTTAATAGACACCGATACATATATACAATTAGTTAATTATGAAATGCAAGGAGCTAAGTATGTAAATGTGCCAGTCGGTACGTTACAGGAACTTCAAAGGAGAAAGGATGAAGAGAAAGAAAGGCTACGCATACTCAATAAAACGGCTCAACTCAATAATAAGGGTATTGAATACGAAAAATCCGGCAAGCTAAAACAAGCAATCTCTACATACGAAAAGAATATAGAAACAGGTTTTCCAGCCCACCATTCATATAAACGCCTAATGGTGTTATATAGAAAATCTAAAGATTATGAAAATGAGGAACGAGTTATAGAACGAGCTTTAGACGTATTTGGAGAATATCCCGAATATATTGAACGCCTTGAAAAACTACATAAGTTAATGAAGGAATAGCTCGATCTTACTGTGTTTATATAACACATATTACACTCAAAATCAAAAATTCACCCGGTAAAATTTGCAAGTGTCAAAAGAATAATCCACCTTTGCAATGCTCTACATATACACAGGTGGGTTGTCCAGCCTGCCAACATATCGGTTAGGCATTTTTTATGTCTATACGTGTCGTAAGACTATTCCGATATACGGCTTTCATACCCCCGTGTGGTGTCGTTAATGCGCCCACTGCCTGTGTAGGTGTAGAGCAACGGGAAAGATGGAAGCCGTTTTTCATTTTCCCACTAACAGACTTTATAAGTTATGCTCAAATCTACACAAGAAGGTCTGGAAGTGAAAAACAGTAACAACCAGACAGGGACAGTCCACCAAACGGACTATTGCAAAGAAATTGAGGAATCCATACAGGCTGCACTCAACTTGCAGAAGCGCATTTACGATCTCTTTGAAATGCCGTTCATTGCCGATTTGTTCAACAATGAAATCCGAAGAACGGAGCAATGTACGATTGAAATTCTGGAAGATCTTGCCCCCATTATGGGGTATGCTGTTATCAACGCTAAAAGGGACACTAACAATGGATAACAGCAAGACATTTATCTACGAGGGTAGCCCCGTCACATTCCAGATAGGAGAGGCTACAATGGTTAACGCTACGGAAATGGCTAAGCCTTTCGGAAAGCAACCCGTGTTTTGGCTCAATAACCAATACACTAAAGGCTTTTTGAAAGAATTAGCCGAACTTAGAAATTTAAGTTCGGCTGATTTAGTGAGAGTTATAAAGGGTGGAAACGATAAAAACGCACAAGGCACATGGCTTCACGAAGATGTTGCGTTAGAGTTCGCCCGTTGGCTCAGTCCCCAATTCGCCATTTGGTGCAACGATCGTATTAAAGAGTTGATGAAGTACGGAGTAACAGCCACGCCCCAGACCATAGACAGCGTGCTTGCCGACCCGGACAATGCGATACGGCTTCTTACGGCACTGAAAGAGGAACGCAAGGCACTGAAAGCCGCCAACAAACAGATTGCCGTGCTGGAAGATCAGAAGAAAGCCTACCATTCCGAAAACCGCCGCTTGCTGAAACTGAAAGACAGACAGGATGAAATCATGCGTGAACAAGCCCCGTTGGTGGAGTATGCGCAAAACGTGCTTGACAGCTACGACACGTTTACTTCCACGCAGATAGCAAAGGAACTCGGCATGAGCGCACAAGCCTTGCACAAGCTGCTCAACGATGCCGGGGTGATGTTCAAGCATGGCAGCCAGTGGTTTCTGTATGCCAAGTACCAAGCAAAAGGATTTGTAAAGACACGTGAACACACCTACCAGCGCAAGGACGGGCGCACGGGGTTGTTCCTTACGACCGTATGGACGGAAGCCGGGCGGATGTTCGTGCGTAGGGTGGTGCAACTGAAACGCTCCATGACCAATCCACCAACGGAATAATCTTCCTAATGGCAGAACATGAAAAAAGGCAGGGGAAGCGATTCCCTTGCCTTTGTTTAACTGCTGGTGGTGCGAATAATGCACGGGCGCAACGGTAAATGCCCGTGTCGGTCACAAAGATAGTGAATATTTCCACAAGAATTTGCTTAGGCGGAAATAAATGCCTATTTTTGCAATACCATAAAGCCTTGATGCCGATAGGCTTCAAACAATTATCGGACAGAACTGTCTCCCACGTTTGGCGCAAGCCTTACCCCAGTATTCGGGAGCTTCCGAAAGGAAGTGGTGGCAGTCGGATCTCCTCTTCACCCCGGCATTTGTCGGGGTGTCGTATTTTATAGCTCGAACACTTCATTTTCCCTACCCGTAAAGAAATACATGACCTTGTACCCCATCTTTTTCAGCTTATAGAGTTTCGTGTGAATGGCTTCCGTCTCATTGTCGAACTGGAATATCACGATGTCAGCACCTTGTTCCCTAACCGCTTCTTTGGCATGGCGTTCTATGTTGTTCGCACTGGATAGCCTTTTCAAATCCGCCTTTGTCCCGTCTATGGTTATATCGGGTGAACTCACGCCCGGCACTTCTTCCAGCATCTCTATCTGATACCCCTTTTGAGCCAGCACCCGGCACATGGCAACCTCCTTGTCATACTTCGCCTTTTCGTTCTTGTTCCTTTTGGAGTTCTCGTAACGGGTGGAGTGGGCAACAAGGAAACCGCCCGTATCATAATACCACATCCGCCGCCACTGGCTCCCATACGAATTGTACTTCACTACGGGTACTTCCTTGTTGTCCCTCAAAAAGTAGGGCAATGTGCCTTTGGCTTTTGCAGCCCTTATGCGCTCATCGTTATTTTTCACCCACTCTGTAAACTGGCGTGGCACTTCCTTAACCTCATTCTCGCTGTTTTCAAGTGTAGCGTTCTCATCCTCCAGAAGTTTATCCAGCATCTTTTCTATTTCCTCATCCTTTGCCAGCACTGGCACTTGGTAGCACCTACAGTTAGGATGCCAGCCCGTCCATTTGAAAGTTTTGGGATAGATGCCTTTCAGATCATCGCAAATATCATGTACGGGGTGGTTGTTGCTCAACTTGATTTCAATGCCCACCACAAAATCCAGTTGTCCCCAACGGGTAAAGTCGGCAGTTCTGTAGGCTATGTTCGTTTCAGTCCGGGCAAGCCTTTGGGCATTCCGATATGAGGAACGGTAAACACCTTTGCCGGGGTGATACTTCTTCGGATCATCATCCACCCATTTGTATGTTTCTGTTGTCTGGTCGTACACCCTGCGTTTCCATTTCCTGCCATAGATAGGATTTCCGTTCTCATCTTCTCCGATCTTCACACGGAAACGCCTATACCATCTATCCGGGTCGTTCAGATACTCTTTGATTTTGGTAGCAAGTCTGTTGGCTGGTATTCCCTCACCAATGGCAAGATCCAAAGTCTTTTCAAGCTCTTCTTTGTACATTCCCGTGTACTTCCATACCTTTTGCGATAGGTTTAAGCCGTCCTTTGTCTTTCGGGCAAAGAAAGCATCCATAGCCTCCATGTTGCGGAGAAAGAACCGGGCAAAGTGGTTATCCTCTATAGAGCGTTCACCAAACACACTTTTAACCAAAGCATCATTATTTTCATTGGATAAAAGCCACTCCTTTTGTACGCTGTTTCGGATCGTCTGGTAAGTCTGGCTGTACATATTGCGAAGTATGGGCGTAACATCTTCACTGTAGCCATACTCCGAAAAGGAAAACGGCTTACCATCTTCAAGCTCCGTGCCTTTCACAAGCTCAATGATTTTACCCAGTGAATCAAGATAGATCTTACGCACTTCGGCAGCATACCCCTCTGTGCGCTTGAACAACTCCTGCTGTAGCTTCTTTTCGTTTATGTACTTCGCCATACTGTTTTACCCTTTCTTTTGGAAATGTTCGCACCAGTCACTATCCAGAAACTTTGAATACTTGTGGAATGGGCATTTGCACAAAAACGGCTCACCTTTCCAGTTCAATTCATGGTAGCTGTGTGAGTGCTTGCAATCCCTACAATGGTACTTCAATTCGGATCGTTTCAGTTTCTTTGCCATCACTCATCATCATTTAGAAAACTATCCAACAATTCCTTTTTTGTCCCGAAACAGGCACATTCGTTGTGGTGGTAAACGGGATCTTTATCACCAGCACAACGGTATTCTTTGCGCTGTATCTCTACATACCAAACTTTGGTATATAATTCACCTGAAAGAATACCACAAGTACCGGGAATAGTCCCCCCTTTTACTTCTACCTCTATTCCGTCAATACGGATCTTCTCCGGCTTGTTATCACGCATGATCCAAACCTCATCGCCAACATTATATTTTGTCCGTATTTCCATTATTCGCCCTCCCCAAATACATCAGTTCTGTTTAGTGCCATTTGTCGCTCCAGTGCTTCGGCTTGCTCCTTGCTTATTTGCTCGTATTCCTTTTGTGCATTCTTAACAAGGTAGGAAAGTTCCAGAGTGGACTGCAAAGAGAGTGCGCCAGCCCCATACTGTTTCAGAACATCGGCAAGCATTTCGCTCACATCATCACCGAAAGGCTCTTGAAACTCGTGCGTCAGCTTCAATGCCTCATACTTGGATTTGTTCTTATAGTCAAGCACATTTCCCATGATCGAAAGCATGATACTTCCGTGCCTGTTCATGTAATCATCGTGGGTTTCCTTGCGTTTCTCTGCCTTGATAACAGCCAGAAGCATAACCTTTCGGATAGCCTTTGCGGAAAGGTTGCCCAGATTCTTCATGTTGTCAAAGTCAATGTTTGGCGTGAACGACTTGGAAAGAATGTGCTTATCCAGACGCTCATACTCGTTAGCCTTGCTCTGTGAGGCTTGATCCCATGTAAGATACTCTATTTTTCCACCGTCTTTGAGGATAAACAACTTAGCCTCATCCTCTGACTTTGGCAAAGAATTGAGGATTTCAGCCGTTGCCACCATAGCCGGGTTTGCAAAACGATCGTTCACATCTGCATCCGTGCTTTCCAATGATTCCGACCGCTCGATCATTGCTTGTACTCCTGCGTGTTCCACCTCTTGCTCAAACAGAAGCACTGGTATTTTACCAACAGGGTTTTGAAGCACCGCAACCTCCCATCCGATATTTCCACGCTTTGCCCGGTATATGGTATCGGCTGTGTAAATATCCACATGGTAAACCGTCCTATTCCCTGCCTCTGTCAGATAGTAGCCCCACGCAAAGGCTTTGAGTTTCCTATACTGATCCTTTACGGTGTAAATATCATCGCCATTCTTCTTGCAAAGCACATTAAGCAAAAGACGTGGGTTATCCTCTTTGTCCCTATACACATGGTAGAGTATAGCCGCTGATCCCTCCGATCCAGCCGCTCTTTTGGCTTCCCTTACACGGGCATTGAAGTGGACTTCATCATTCAGGTTTTTATAATTCTCAAATGCTTCATCCGTCCCCTCTGAAAGTTGCCCCCATTTTACTGGTCTGCCATAGAGGAACACCAAAGCAATTTCATTGATAAACTGCTGGTAGGGGATAGGAATTTTCCACCTCTTGCTCCAGCGTAAGAAATTGCCTTTCTTATCGTACACCGCACGATCCTTTCTTTCCATTATCTTGTGGCTGCTTACCTCGTAATCTCTTAGATTCTTGGCAGCGACAATGGAATGATCGTGCATCATCGTTAAGGCTCTTGATACATCCTTTGCATCCAAAAGCTCCGTCAAGCTCTGCTGGTAGCCAACAGCCGCTTTCACTTGGTTTGTCAGTACATTGAATAATCCCATATTATTTGAATTTACCCGGTTAAACCTAATCTCCGTTCTATATCGTCTGGTATCTCATACTCGTTGTAATCAAACCACGATCGCATGAGCATCATATCCCGCCAGTCCGGGGAACATCCCAAATCCTCTTTGATAGCCTCCTTTGGTTTCAGCTTCAAACTTCCGTCATCGTCAGGCTTCCATGTTTGCAGTTGTTCAAGTTCCCTCGCTATCTGCTCTTTGTCCGCTTGACTTACCAGATCCTCATTTATTCCCACATCAGAAGCGTTGATATGTTCCGCCAGTTTATAGCCGCATTGTGCTTGCAAGTTCTGGTAGTTCTCATCTTTCAAAGCACGGCTGTTGTTCACAAATCCCTGTATGTTGCAACTATCCACAACACCACCGCCCACACCGTCCTCATCCACAATACACCGATAGTTTGGTATTCGGTATTTCTTCTGGCATCGGATAATGTACGCCTGTATGTCTGTAGTCTTGCTTACCGGGAAACTCTTTAGGTCTATGATATTCCACCCATCCCATACGGCTATCCTCGCATAGTCAGCACCGAAACGGGCAATATCGCCAGTGAGGTAGTGAGTGCCTGTTTTCTTGGCTATCCTATTCCCAAATATCGCCATGATAGCATCATAGGAACAAAGGGAATTGGGGTTATCGTCATACTCCCAGTTACCCTTAAACAGACGCTCGAACTTCACTTTGTCAGAGGTCGTTTTCAATCCCTCTATGTAGTCAGGATCTATAAACGGATTCTCTTGCACAAGGCACGAAATGTAATACTTGTATTCTGGAAGTTTCCCTGTAGTGAAAGGCTTGTAGAACAAATCATACATCCAATTCTTCTTGGGGTTGCAAGTGATAAACAGTTTTCGCCTTAGTCCGTATTCCTCATTCTTGAAACGCCCAACACGGGTTTTAAGAGTATCATAAGCACCGAAGTTTACTTCTCCGCCCTCTTCAATCCAACCGCCCGTGAACTCAATAGATCCGTAACGCTCATACAAAGGATCACCCGGCTTGTATTGCAGATCCAGAAAGTCAATTCGTGATCCATTGTAAAACTCAATGTAGTTAAGGTTGGCATTGTATTTATACAGCGATTCATGCACACCGAAACGGGCGCACACTTGGTAGAATGTTATCAGTGTGGATTGGGTTATGCGCTTCAACTCCGCTCGCCCTATAAACCATTTTGTGCCGGGATAGCAAAGACACATGAAGATAAGCCATGCCGCACCAGTCCACGACTTAGCACCACCAGCCGCACCACCATACAAGATTTCAACGTGTTCTGTATCGGTAAGAATGCGCAAAGCATCAGCCTGTTTGTCGTGCCTCTTACCGTCACGGCAAACAATGAAGTCAAAACAGCCACGCTTGAACAACTCAATCTTGACTGCAAGCCCCATCGGTACTGTTATCGCCTTGCTACTTCTTGCCATCTTTCTTCATGCTGATCTTTTCAAGTAAGGAATTGTATTGCAATAGTTCCTCCGTACTCAATGCGGACAAATCCACATTGTTTGTTGTCGTTACTTGGGCATTCACATCGCCCTCAATGGGCTGTGTGGCTTTCCCAAACAGATACTCAATGATCCAACGGATCGTGTAGCTTTCCCCCTTTGATGTTTCCCTGTTGATAGCCTGCGATAGCGCAACAAACACTTGGCTTATCACTTCATCCTTGCTTAGAGCATCTGGAGTTTCTCCATTCCGTATTTGTTCCGCTATCTTCTTCATGTCATTGTTGAGCGATAGGTTTAGGGCTGTTGTCTGCCTTATATCCACACTCAATAGCGACTGGAGCAAATCAATAATCTGGCTTTGGGTAAATGTCCCATTGGAAGCCAGATTTATTCCGTACTTCTTTTTCAGTATGGAAAATATCTTTGGCTTCCTGCCGGGGTTTTCAGGCTGGTTGTCTTTCGTGAACCTGTTACCCTTTGAATTACCCTTTTCAAATCTTGCCATTTCTCAACTTCTCCGTTGTTTTCCCGTTGTTTTCTCATTCCACAGACGGGTTAGCCATTCAACAATTCTTTCCTCTTTTTCTCTGCTTCTTCGTATGTCTTTGCCACAACCAAACAATCCGTTTCGCTGTACTCCTTACCCTCCTTATCCAGATAGATAGCTTCAATGGTAGTATCTACACTACCCATCACCGTTTCATATCCGCTAAAGCTGGTTGTTACCTTGTAGCCCTTTGTCAGTACCGGGAAAGCCTCTTTGCTCGCATCTGTCACAATATGGTTTTCTACTCCTACTTTCAGGCTGTCACTAACAAGGAATAGGGGCAACTCCCTTACTACCTCCTTGATCTTATCGTACAATGTGGCTTCAACGCTTCCGGCTTCTTCTACGCCTTGCGTGGAAATTTCCACATCGGAAAAATTCTTCTGCATACTGAAACTCATTTTAATCATAGCAATCTGTGTTTATTGAACACACTATAAAGCCAAAAGAAAATCGGATATAGTTTACCCGATTCTCTTTCTCATTCGGTCTGCTTAGGCATTCTCCTGCTCTTGGTACTTCTTCCAATACCAATCTATCAAGTCATTGCCTTGCGCTTCCAGTTCGTCATAAGCATCTTCTTCATCCAGAAGATCGTTTGCTTTGTCAATTACTCCCATGAGCAACTGTTGCTGCTCTTCGGTGGCACTATGCACCTCAATTTCTCCGTTGAGTTGCTGGCGGATCACCTCAATTTCTTTTTCTGTAAGTTCAATCTTTTTCATATTCAATATCTTTAGACGTTACAAAAATACTCATAATTTGTACTTCTTGGCTATGTTCTTAACCGCTGCTGTGTATTTGTCGGACTTTCCATGTATGGCTTTCGTCACCGTTTCAGCCCAGAACTCACTTACATTGGTTGCGGCATACTTACCATAGCCGGACTTCTTTTTATCCTTACGCCATTGGGTGTATAGCTTGTTGATCTCCTTTCCTGCCGCCTTTTGCTTTGCACCCGTCATGTGCTGATTCCATGTTGCGTGTGCCAGTTCGTGTGTCACTGTGTGCGCAATAGGCTTGTTTGTCTTGGTACTCCATCCGCTTGCATATCCTTTCCTATGCGAAGCCTCGATAGCACTTCTTGACTGGTTGAAATGAGCCTTGTTAAGATACACGCCATCAGACTTGCCATTAGCCGTTACATGAACTCCGTATGTTCCTGCTGGCAGATCCGCCAACTTCACACTACGCTGCCTTACACCCAGTACGGCATGGTATCTGGAAATGGCTTCTTTGGTCGCTTTGTACACCGCTGGATCTTTCATGTTCACCAACGGCTCTACATTTGAAACTTTACCCTTGAAAGTGGCATCGCCCGGCTGTAAGCCTCCACGTGTTCCGCTTGAATTTCTTCCCATATTCGCTACTTCTTTTTTGCGTTTATAAAATCGGTTACATACAGTAGCCCGTGTTTCCGGCAAAACGCTTGTACATCCTTACCGCCTCCATAAACAAGTAGGTTAGGCTTTTCAAGCCCGGAAATCTCTTGTGCTACTTGGAGATCCGATTTAAGGCTTTCCATCCATCCGTCCAGCCCACGAGTGGCGAAAGCATTATATCCTTTCGGAATCCCCATTTTGTTGTACTCTATGAATTTGTGAGATACATTCAAATCAGCATACACCCTTATACCGCACTCTTGGAAGTAACGGGATAACCACCGTTTTTTGTAGATGAGTTGCAAGCCCCACGCTATAGGTGTCTGGTCGTGGCAACTACAATTCGGCTCTACCACAGCTTTGCAGCCACTTGCAAGCAAGTTGATCGGATCTTTGAAAAGAGCCTCAAACCTGTAATCATCCACATAGAAATGATAGGTGGCTACATCTTTCCTCAAACGGCTGTTTGCACCCCACGGAGATAACGGCAACTCCAGTTTTCCGGCTTGCATTTCCAGAAGCAAGTTGGGGATCTCAAAAATGTTGTCGCTCTCATACAAAACATCTTTGAACATGGAGCGGTAGAAAGCCTCTTTGTCGTTTGCCTCTTCGCTTCCATCCTCTTGCTCATCGCTCGCTGCCTCATCTTCCGGCTCATCCTCTTCAACCGCTTTCTTCTTTGACTTCTTAGGCTCTGCATCCTCCGGGATAGTCAGACCTATAAAGCTGAAATCGGTATCTTTCCAGACATCATCCACTTGCAATGCGTTGAAATCCCATTCTCCGTTATTGATATTGTCCCGGAGAATGATATTCTTTTCCTCATCCTCCGTAAGATCCGAATAGACAACGGTAGGGACTTCTTTCAGCTTCAATTTCTTAGCCGCTTTCAAACGCTGGTTTCCTGCTATCACAACCAGTTTGCCCGTCCGGTCGGATAGCGTAATAGGTCGGTGCTTCCAGAATCCGTAAATCTTGATACTATCCACAAGCCGATCCATATCGGCTTTCTTGATAGTCCTCGGATTGGATTCCAAAAGCACCATTTCCGACAAAGGGCGATATGTAATCTCGCTACACTTCATCCTCTGCCTCCTTTTCCTCGTTATCTTCCGTTTCCTCAACCTCACTCACTGGCAGATTATCCAGATACTGATCCAGCCCTATAGATTTGCGGAAACGCTCTACAATCCGGCACGGTATGATATATCTACGCTTCCTCATGTATAGGAAACGGCTGTTATCCGACACATCTACGCCAACAGCATAGAACTTGCCACGATAGGACAAAGGCAAAGGCAGTTTGTCATAGATAAAGACACGGTTTTCCTCAACCTTTGAAATGGTCGCTTTCCTGTTATATTCGTTGTTCAGGTAAATGTACATCACATCACCTTGCTTCATATTGTCGGCTGGCATCCACTTGTTTACAAGGTAGCCGCCCCAATTATGCAACACAAACAGAACGCCAACTATCACGGCAAACACGATAAGAACATCAATTATAAGCATAGCTTTCAATTTACTTGGTTAATGATACAAAGATATGAATTTATGTGTTTACTAAACACACTTTTAAGCATAAAAATAGCCTAATAACCGAAAACAAGCATAGCCGCATCCCTGCCATGCTCATTTGTCTGCTTTCCCCACCCGGTATATCGCTTGAAAGTTTCCTGTTTGAGCTTGGTTACATTCCTTTTAGGGGCAACCATTTCAAACTCAACTCCCAGATCTTTCAGGTAATCTTCCCAGATAGAGGCATCACGCTTCACCGATCCAACACCTTGCAGCCGTTTCCTTTCCTCTTCCCTTGACATCCTTTCAGTGCCGAACCAGTTTCTTTGCCTCGGATCTTCCACCCTCACAAACACCTTATCGCCTACAGCCACATATTCATCACGCAAGGATCGGACATTTTCCATTGCCTTATGAATGGGCAAAGAAGTCACCATAAGTAGGGATCGCTGCTTGCTGTCCCAAACAGCGAATCCCGTATGTACGCCTGTATCTATCCCAATACAAATCATTCCGCTACTTCGTTTTCTTGATTGTTGGGAATCTCATACAATATCACGCCTTTCATTTCACTTGCATCCTTTCTTGGTGCATACAGTTGCGCCATCAAAAGGTTGTCCGGCAAAAACTTGTAGCGTATTTCCTTGATAAGCGGCAAGCCTATAGGAACTTCGCTCATCATGTGCAAAGTCCAGAGGTCGTTTTCCTTTCTCACGCTTACTATAGCGGACTTGTAGAGGAATGTACCCGTCTTGTATTCTCCGTACTCATCGGAACACTCCGCTTCTTTTTGTGCCGTTTCTTCCAGCATCTTAATGAATCCGGCATTAAGCCTTTTCTTCCGTTTCGCCCAGTATTCCGGGTAGATAACTCTTGCTTTCTTGGTTCCGTCAGTTTTCATATCATTCTTGGGTTTTAATTGATACTCTTATAGATGCTTTCGTTTCCACATCAACCAGATATTGAGCATACATATCCTTGTGTTCCTCTTGGAATCTGGTTTTGTCGAAATTCTTACGCTTGGACGGTGCAATGTAGGATATTCGTATTCTCTCATTCTCCGCTTTCTTCAGGTCGTGTGTTTGCATAAGCTCCAGCATACGATCCTGTAACTGCTTCTTACGCTCTTCCAGCCGGGTTATTTCAGCATCAACGGAAATATACTCATCCTGTAGTGCCAGAAGATCATCCGGCATCGGATCAAATGTTTTTTCTTTCTTCTTTGCCATAATCAGACTTTGTAAGGTGAAACAATATCGAATATCGCCTTGCATATCTCTATATCATAGAGCGCATCATGCAAGCGGTTGGAATCTACATCAATGCCCAGAAACTTTGCAACCGTCCCCTGCTTGAAATTCTCCATTTCCGCACGTCTGGCGGCAAGATACGGAGTGGCAAGCACCATCACATCTATAGAATTGCTCCAGAACCACGATCCGAAATACTTATCTTCATTCTGCACGAACCATGCACGGAGAAACTGGTTATCAAATGAGGCATTGTTGTACCCGGCAAGAAAGAACTTATCCTGCCTGTTGTACTTATCCACATACTTAGCCAGCATATCCACAAACTGCCTGTACACTTCGCCCATAGGTGGGTAAGCCATTATTTGCTCCTTTGTAACTCCTGCCACATCCAGAGCCTCTTGTGTAATATCGGCTTTCGGATTGGGTTGTACATGGAAATTGAAACTTTCACGGACTTCACCGTCAATTACTACCATACCGCTTATCTGGTGAATGCCGTGCCGATTTACCAGAGTGCCAGTAGTTTCCAAATCAAAAAATAATACTTTCATACTTACATCTTTTTATATTGTTTCATTGCTTGGTATAGGCTTTGTTCCTTATCCAGAAGCGTAATCAGCCGATCCACATCTACCATCTTTTCACCGTCCAGATATGCCCAGATACTACGCAAGGCATTGGCTACCGCCTTAGCCTCATTTGATTCTTTCAGGTGGGCTGTTACCTCTCTGTTGGTTGCAGTCTCTCTTCCTTGTTCCTTTGCCGCCTTAACAGCATTTTGAGCCGCTTTCACTTGATCCGATTCCGTTTCATAGCTTGAAGCAATCTCCCTTGCCGCTGTTATGGATAGCTCATTTCTCATAATCCGCTCTTGCAACTCCTTTGGAAGATCCAGAAGAGAAAGGCACTTGCTGATATATGCCGGGGACTTCTTGAATTTGTCCGCTATCTCCACCTGTGTATATCCGAACTCTTCTTTGAACCGCTGGAACATCAAAGCGCATTCATATTCAGTAAAACGCTTTCCCTCATTCCTCATCATCTGCTCTATGTACATATCCTCACGGCTCATTGTTGGCGGTCGCTTCAACGCTTTCACAAAGGGAATATCCGCACCCTCTGAAATGGCTATCATAGTGGCACGGAATCTGCGTTCACCATCTACCAGCCTGTATTTCTCATCACCGTTTTCATCCTTGAAAGCGATCACGGTTAAGGGATTCAGCACCCCTTTCGCCTTGATTTGCTCTTTCAATTCATCCAGATCAAAATCTCTACGGACATTGAAGCCATCTTCCACTACTATGTTTCGTGGATCAATCAGGAACACATCCGTTTTCTTTGTTGCATTATTTTTCATTCTACTTATTGTTTTGTTGGTAAAACTTACATGGTTTCTTTCTTGCTGTTATTCTCTTAGCCAGCTTGCAGCAATACATCTGACCTACTTTCGGATTACTCCAGAAGTGCTTACATTCGCTACAATGCCTATCGTCACTCATCGCTATCAAAGTATTCTTTGTTATCTTCCAGAAACTCTTCCAGCGCATCATCGCAAAACATACCATCACACGTTATTTCCGGGGTATGGTCTATTTCACCTCTACGCCACGGGCAATATGCGCATAGCTCTTCGCCCAGACTTTCTTTCAACTCTTCATTTCTATTCATATCTGCTACGGAATTTCCCACAGTTACATTTGAAGTGTGGCATTACACCTTTCGGATCTTCATAGCGTGTTCCTCCCTTAACATAGGAATGAGCCGTACAACAATAAGCCTTATAGCCTTTTCTAATCTCCAATAGCTTCATATAGGAGCAATTTTCACAAGTCTTATCCATATCAATAACCGAATATCATTCTAAAAACATAACTTACAGAGCCGGAATAAACCTCATTCCCCTTTGAAGCACGGATATGTTTGCCCAATGTGACAACCTTAAAACCACGCTCCTTAATCCGCTCAATCTTCCGCTCCTTATCCATATCAGCACACCTTGAAAGTATGAAACACAAGCGAACCACCGTACATTTGAAAAGTACCTATGTATTCCAGCCTGTCGCTGTCTTGAATTGTATGCCCTGTACCATGTACTCTGATATGTACTCTTTCTTTTTCAGCATTAGGATCAACCATTGCCCAAATGCAAGGAACACCATTTTGAGTTTGAACCGTCAGAATTTTTGCGCCAACTGGCATTTCGATATTCTGATCATCCGTTACTTCAATCCTGTATTTATAAATCTTCTTCATATTGTTAGTATCTAAAATCCGTAAAATGAATAACTACACCCTCAAACACATTATCCTTAGTGAAGAACCATGAAATGAAGTCCTCAACGCTCAAACCGTCATTCTTGGCTACCACTTCAATAGGCACTCTCTTATCATCAATCCAGATTTGAGGCACGGCATCGCTGCTGTCATAAGTCATTGTTATGCGTTGCAGTCCTATTTCCTCATACCTTGCAAACTCCCTTTGTTCGGAGTTATACGGTCTGCCAGTCCATTCCCTAACAGATAGGTACTTTCTGCCAGAGGAAATGCCCTTGTAACGCTCATCCCATACACCTTTTGCATTGTGCCGTATAGTGTGGATCTTCGTGCCATTTTTCAACTTGCTTTCAAATCCTGTAGGCACTCCGGCTTTCGGGTGTGTAGCCGGGAACTTTTTGCAGAGGGTAACTATAACTTTCTTCTTTTCCATTGCTAAATATGTTTATTGAACACACTTATTGAAACAAATTAGGCATATTGGGTGCTAAGTTGGATAACATATTATCCACCTTACGCTCCAGTTCCTTTGACTTTGCAAGGATCGCTTTATCTCTTGTCTTGAAATACTCCTTTTGGGCATTTCTCATTTCCTGTACAGTTTTTACAAATTCGTCCATCATTTCAGTTTTATGTATTTACCCGGTATATTTGACTTCTCCAGAGCTTCGGCATTGCTTTCTCCAAATGCAATAAGAACGCTTCCACATCCCGGACTATCGCCCTGTGTTCCATCTGGTCTGTAAAACTTGATCCTACCCCTCACAAACAGAATCGCACTTGCATTGGGGAAAATTAGATCTTGGAACATCTTGCTATCACACCTGTTGAAAAGCAATGCTATGCCGTTATTGTTAGCCACCATCTTCTCCACAAAACGCTCAATAAGAGGTCTTGAATAAGGAGGATTTAGCCATACTCTTACCCCCCCCACGAGGTTTTTAATCCGTCCTCTTGTGGCGTTATATGCCTTTTGGCGGTATTCCACAATCGGTTTGCCGGGGAACACGGATCGAGGTCAAATTCACCGAGTGAATCAATAATCCATTTCGGGGTGTACCATTCATCCGTTGTATTGGCGCATCTTTCAAAACTTGTATTCATACTCAATACTTTTTCCCGTGTTTGACTTCTCTACTTTCGTTGTACAGCATCTTTTGTTCTATGTGCCATTTGAGATTTATTTTCAAGATCTCCGACAATCTTCTTATCTGGTGCAACGCATAATTAATTTGCTCTTCTTGCGAATACCTGTAGTTCACCAGATCCTTAACTATGGCAAAGATGTTTTCCGTAAAAGTCTTGCGTGGAGTAACAACGTGCTGTATGCAGAATGTATTCAAATTCAGATTGTGCGCTCCGGCAAGATCCAGAAGCCGTATGGCGGCATCTGCCAACTCATCCTCTACGGTATCTTTCAAATGCGATTCAAACAATCCTTTGAAATCTTCACCAGACGCTAAATCATCTTCAAAAAGTTTCTTCATATCCTTGCCTGCGTAATCACCTTTTCGATCCGCTTCTACGGCTTCCATAAGCTCACTTATAACCAGACAAAGGAAATGTTGGTCACTTGGGCTGTTTTCCCAAAATCCGTGTCTTACGGAATTGGCATGGGCTTTCTCCCTTAGTTTGTTCCACTCAATCATATTCATCTTCTGTAACTATTCTGTTTGTAATGCAGTCTTTCAAACATTTCTTCCATCCTGTCAGCAATACGCAATCCGTACCGCTCTCCAAACTCTTCATCCGCTAAGTTTGAAGTGGCAATAGTGAACAACTGTCTATCATATCTCGCATATATCAACTCTGTTACTGGCGAAAATTCATTTCCCCAACTCTTCACACTTTCCGGCTCTGTACCCACATCGTCTATAAACAGAAGTTCTTTGTTTTTCAACCTTGAAAAGTAACTTGGATCGTCTAATACATACTTAGCCAGATTCAACGCTGAAACACGGTATATTTCCGTTCTTTCAGATGATATTGAACTTCCGCCGTAAAGAATGCCTATAAGATTGCATATCGCCTTTGCTAAAGTAGTCTTTCCAGAACCTACGCTTCCATAAAGCAACAGCCCTACTTTGTAATCGCCACAGAGCCATTTTGCAGCCTTACCTATCTTTTCCAGTGTACTATCATCGGGAATGTACTTGTTTCTTCTACGCTCCACTTCCGACTGATAACACATACGCAGCATTTCTTCTATCGTTTCTTGCGGAAAATTGGTGATCTTAAAGCGTGTCCCTGTAGCTGCCTGTCTTGCCAGTATCGCTTGAAGTCTTTCCGCTAATTGCTTTTCCATATCGTTGTATTTCTTCGTTATATCTATCTACTACCCAATTCAATATGGCTCTATAGTCAGACTTGTATTTCTTTCCTTTTGAGCCTTTGTAGTTGTCAAGTATTTCTATCATCCTCTTTGCCGATTCCTCTGAATACCGCCCGCATAGTGCAGCGTACTCATCCCTTGTAAGAGTGACAAATTCGGCATACTTGTACTTCTTCGCTTTCTCCGCTTTTGCCTGCTGTTCCGGGGTTAATGGCGGTGGGCTTTCTTCCGGGAATAAATCCGGCTGTTGTTCCCCTACAGTTCCCTGCTTGGGTTGCTCTTCCGGCTTCTGCATTGGTGGCTGTTGTACTGGTGAAACATCAAAAACCTTAGCCTTTGTTATATCACCACCTTTCTTGCCAGCTTCACGCCTCTTTTCCCTTATAGCCTCATCACGAACCATACGCCTACTAAATACAGCACCATCATCACGAACTCCGCACAAACCGTTTTCTATAAGCATATCAAGCCAGCTTTCACCTACGGAGCTTTCTTTCCCTAACAGCCTTAGTATTTCCTCATGCGTATAGATTTCGCCTGTAGGCTTTACCATCACGCCACGATCCGCACTTTCCCACATATAGCAAAGCATATCAATCCACAGCCCCTTAACATCAAGTGGCAGTGCTTTCAATACTGGATCACTCAACCAGTATTCAGTATCGAAAGGCATTGGATTTTTCTTCTTTCTTGCCATCGTGGAGCTTCTTTAAGGGTAGGGGATAAATCCCCCACCCGAAACACATTTAGATTTCCATGATTGCAATACCTGGCGCAATGTCTTTGATCTTGGTAAGAACATCGTCAATGCAACTGTCACGGTAAGATTCCGTCAGTTCATTTGCGCCCGGAGAAACAAGCTGTAACAGCACTTCGCCATCTTTAAGGTAGTGATCAAATTCCACCTCAATAGGTGTTTTTGCAGTTCCTTTGAAGATAGCCACATTGATAGTGAAACTCTTCGGCAAGTTGCTTTCCACCTCTTGACGGTACACATCCGCCATAGAGCCGGACGGATCACGCTGCTTCTGGATCTCTGCCTTTGCCTTTGCTGTGAAGTTTTTGAGTGCAGAAACGAGTTTCATGCAATCCTCTTTGTCGGCAAACAGCACACGGTTAATGCGTAAGAACTGCCCCAACTTTGCCGGAATCCAGCCAGAACTGGCATCATTGATACCGAACTTTTCAAAGGCTTCTGAAAACTCAACCTTTCCAACGAAAGTGTTTTTCGTGTAGTAATCATCCTCATTCACGGTAAGGGTGATCGTCATTTTCTCACGATCCACTTTCACATTAGCCCGTTTCTGGTCTATCGTGCCAATACGCTTCTCCAGCCAGTCAAACGGAGTGGATATAACACCAGTAACACCTATCTTCTCCGGCTCTTTCGTTTCAAGCGGATTGGGTGATTTCGGTGCAGCACCCTCACGGTACACAATCTCAATAGGATTTTCGCCTGTGTAGTTCGCAATGTTCACGGTCAAACCGTTTTCTTTTTCAATCTTTTCCATCTTGATAAATTTGAATTATTAAAAATTAGTTATCTGTACCAGTCTTAGACATCTGTACTTTCATGTTTTCCCGGATTCCCTGAAATATGGTACGTGATCTCTCTTCCGGGCGCATATCACGCTCTTCAATCTTGTACCCTTTAGGATCATACAAAGCTGCCTTTCCCTCATCAGCATCTAAGAACTGGTAACATTCTCCAGATACCCATTCTCCACCAGCTTTCAATTCTCCACGGATTTTGCCCATGCGCTCAACAAGAGGCTTGATACGCCCTTTGTAATCAGCACGTATTTCTGCTAATTTCTCTTCAAGATCCGCAATCTGAATAGAAACATTGGCAAGCTCCGCCCGTTTCTCATTAGTTTCTTTCGTGTCGAATTTCCGGGTATAGCACTGTTCTACAATCTTATCGCAACTATCCCGTAAGATTTGCGCTCTTTCCTCAATCGGAGTGTCGGCTAACATCACATCTTTCATACTACAAACTTTTAATGATTAATGAATTTAAGTCTATCTGGAACTGGTATTTGTTCAATATCACAAAAGCCAGTATCAGAATCCCAAGAATGCAATCTATAACCCTCCATGTAAACCACCTCTTCGGGATAAACGAAAGGATTATCAGAGCCAGAAAGCCTATCCATTGCGTACTCATCAAGCCAACAAAGCAAATGAGAAGATAAATGCAGTTGAAAACAGCCCACGCTATGAAAGTAGAGCTACATTCTTCCAATTTCTTTCCCTTGTAACGCTTCACGGCTTCCGCTGTCTTTTTCACTTTCAAAAGATTCATCACCTCAAACATAAGGCAGAATGCCACCAGAATATAAAATACCGTTGTCATAGCCATTATTTTAAGTGTTCTGTCACCTTGAATCCATAAGCCAGATATTCAGCCCACAACTCAATGAATTGCCTACCGAAATATGCCGCCTTTTCCTCCGTTTCTTGGCACAAGCGGAAAACAATGTGCGCATACGAGAACGAGGAACGATAATTCGCACGCAGATAACCGAAGCCCGCATACGCCCCATTATAAGCATTACCACCGAACAGAGCACCACACAAAGATTTGCGTTCCTCATCACTCATACGATCAACTTCATCTTTTGTGTATAATGCGAACCACGGATACCAGTAAATCTTGTTTCCCTCCGCATCTGGCTCTGGCTCGAAACTCTTACCCCACAAAGCCCGGCTAATAATTTCCAGCTTCATTAAGGCGATTATGTGTTTAGGCATATTCTGCCGAAAATCGTAGTGATCTGGAAATTGTGCGCAAAGTGCCTTGTTCCTGTTTTCAGAAAGTATTGGGGATAGCCCCAACACATCACAGGCATCTTCGTAACTCTTGATCGTCTTGTAATCGTCAAGTGTAGGCTTTGCAGTTTCCAACACATCTTCGCCAAACAGCTTTTCAAAAGCATCTTTGACACAACCGCAAGCATTTTTGTAGGCGGCTTGCAATTTTTCCTTTTCAATTTGAATTTTCATCTTTCAATGTTTTTAGTTTTACAATCAGTTTCTTTGTTAATCTTATCGCATTATCCACTCTGGTACTTCGTCCGGGTGGAATGTTGTCAATCAGCACTGGTAGAAGTCGGATCAGTTCCGAAACTACATTGTTGGGTATTCTTTTCATTGCACTTCCAGTATTTATCAGGATCGGGTATTTCCACATTCAAAAACTCTCTTCCGTATTCCCGTAGCTTTTCGCAATATGTGGAGAATGTAAGCGTGTCCATCGTAGCGGTAGATCCGGGAAAAGTCAATATCTCGCCTGTGTGCGTGTTTACCACTTTATCAGCGGTCATTTGAGCCTTAAAGAACTCATGCACTTGCTCCACGCTCACAAACTCATATCCGGCATCCAGAAGAGCATCTAACAGCATTGGGTAGATACATCCCCACAACCAGCCGTTTTGGTCGTTTGAACGTGGTTTTCTAACCCTTTTAGCCTCCAACCTATATAACCCATCCATTTGCTGTTTGAGCCATTCATACAGAGGTTTGAGGTTAAACAAACCGTTCCTTTTCTCTACCAGAAGTTTTGCCATACCTAAATCCTATCAAGTTCTATTTCAAGTCCAGTATGTGCCGCATAAACCACCTTTCCTGTCTGCCTTTCTATCTCCGAAACAAAGTGCTTTTCATCACTATTGTTGTCGGATAAGTGAAGCAGGATAATGTTTGCAACATTGGTAAGGTCATTGGCGCATAAGAACCCTTTGCACGTATTTAGCTCCATGTGCGAAGTCATTAGGCGTTCACGCTGTGAGGGAAGTGTACGCCCGGCATTGATAGCTTCCACCAGCTTTGCATCAGAGTAGTTGCACTCAATCATAATTTGGTTTAATCCCGGAAAAACATACTCACACATACAACTATCCGTAAGGAACATTATACGCCCTGTTTCCGGGTGGTCTATCAGGTAGCCGACACAAGGCACATCGTGGCAAGCATCAAATGGCAACACCCTGAATTTTCCAAACTTGTAACCCTTTCCACGCTCAATACAATAGGCACGGCTTCCAGTGACACCCTTTGCAGCCCACACCTCTTCAAGTGCCAGCGTAGGAAATCCACTTTCCACCATTGCCTTAATGTATTTTGCATGATCGTTATGTTGGTGCGTGATCAAGCAGCCAGACACTTTGCGTATATTGAAGTTCAGAGCCTTTTTCACTTCAATGAATCTTACCCCGGCTTCAATGATAAGTGCCTCATCCCTGTTTTCAAGAATGTAGCAGTTACCCTGACTACTTGAACCTAACACTTTCAGAACCATATCACACTCCGTTAATAATCCGGCTCATTTGCCGCATTTGGATTAGCATTGCTTTCGGTCGCAACCTCTTCATAGGTTGCATCCGTCATATCCAATACCTGTTTATTGGCATTGTCCTGAATCAGATTATCACGAACATCTGTATATTCGCCCTCATAGTCGCTTGCAATAGCATTTTGCATTTCAATAGACAAATAGCCGTATTTACTAAGTAAATTGCGTATAACAGTCTTGATAGCCATCCCATGAAAGTTACCCATCCATCCTACAGCAGTGCTATCTGGAGATACGGGAAGATTTGCAAGGCTTAACAGATGCTCAACTGTAGCCTTTTCGTCATTCTTCAATGCCTTTGAGTATCTTTTTGCATGGGTAGCCATTTGTTCTGTTGTCATGTACAATGTCTTGGCAAACCCGTTGATCAACTCAAAGTAGCAGAAGTAACCGATCACCTTGTCAGACTTTCTTTCGCCATCAAAGGCTATCTCTCCAGTAAGCCTGTTCACCTTACGCAATTCCCCATCATAGACTACATCAGCATTGATTGTTCGGTACTGCCCGGATCTCAAAGCCAACTGAATAAGCCCTTTGTAGCCTATCTGGAAAGTAGGCTCATACACTTTAACCCACTTCTGCATAGCCTTACCATCCCTGCCGATCTTAGGCTTTCCGTTCTCATCCAGATCATCAACTCTCTTGCTGTTGTTGAAAGGGATAATGAAAGCATATCCCAGTGCCTTATTGATAGGCAGATGCAAAACAGCCGCTTTCAGAGCTTCCATAACCACCTGTTTTGGCTCGCATAGCTGTAACTTGGAATCACTATTGTACAAGTCAATCACAGAAGCCACGAAAGTAGAAGCATTCTGTTTCAAGGCATTCTTGAACTGTTCCATCACAGAGGGCGCATTAAGCATCTGTTTCAACAGATCCACACCCTTTGTTTTCTTTGCGGCTACCGCTCCACTGTTTGCAGTAGTCACCGCTGTTGTTACCTGTGTCATTACTTTATTGTTTAATGGTTAATTCTTTATCATGGCTAACAACCAGATTTATAATCTGTGAAATGGTAGGTATGATCTCATTCACACGCTCCCTGTTATCAATGAAGATAGGTGCGGATATACCTTTCACCTTGCACATTGCATTGATAATATCCAGTCCGGCATTCAGTTTCTTAGCATCATTCAGATCTGGATAAGGAACTCCATCTATGGTGCATACGCAAGTCAGTTTCTCACCTCCATTAAGTTGCTCGTTCACGAATGAAAAAGATACAATCTGGAACATTCCATTAATGCGCTTCATCAATTCGTTATCTTTAGCTTTTTGGAAGTCAATCATCACAAACTCCGTTTTCTCCAGATCGGCAAGTGCTTGATTATTTGCAATACGCCTTTCTTCAAGTGTGGCTATTTCCTTTTCGGCACGTTCAATGGCTTCACGCTTTGCCAGCCTTTTAACCAGTTCTGAAATGGCACTATCAAGCACCTTAATACCGTCTTTGAGGTCTGTAGTATCTACTGGCTTTGCTTCCATTGAAAGTTGGTTTTCCAATTCCGCAATCTCATTACGAATGGCAATGCAATCGGCATCGGATTCTATCAACTTGCTAACATCCACGCTTTCCGGCATATTTTCCTTTTGCTTATTTATCTCTGACTTGATTTGCTCAATGTATGCCTCCAATTCAGCAACATTAGCTAAAGCATTTTCACGCTTGGTTTGCGTTTCTTCCAGAGTTGCTTTTATCCCTTTACCTTTCGCTGAATTAGCCTGTAACCTTGCAGATTTGTTTTGGTTGAAATTTGCCTCCATTTCGTGCTGTTTGGCGGCAATATCATCCGCTTCAAGCTGCCTATGGCAAGTAGGGCATACAAAAGCCCCATCAGGGTATGTAAGTTGCTCTTGGCTTATCTTTCTGTACTGACCACGCAATGTATCAAGATCCGTGTTCATTCTCTGGATTTTTTCATCATAAGAGGATATTTCGTTGCGTTTCCGCTCCAAATTTCCCTCCTGTAACTTTAGGTTATATTCCAAATCACGGATCTTCAAAGAAACTTCATTGCGCCCATTGTCGGCTTCCGCTCTCAACTTATTCTCTCTATTGGTAAGAGAAAGACGCTTTTCCCCAATAGCCTTTTGGATATTGTTTTTCCGCTCATACTCTTTTTCTACAAGTTTGGATTTGTCCGACAAAGTAGCTTCCAGTTCGGCTTTACGTTCTTTCTTCTCTGTCAGTTCATCATCCAGAGCAACCCAATCCTCTTCTTCTGGCTTCAATCGGTTTGCAGTTTCAATGTTAGACGGTATAACCAGTAGCTCATCCTTGATAGCCTTTTTCTTTGCGGCTATTTCTCTTGCGAATTGAGCCAACGGTTTTCCAGATAGTTGTGCAAGCAGTTCCACATACTCCGGCTTCAATCCTGCCACATCTTGATCAGTCACATCACCTGCCATATCAAGCAGCATACTTTTCTGCACATCTGGATTAAGAGAGGTGAAATAGAACGGATTGGTGATCATACGTGATACATCTTCCGGCAATATGGAAGCCACCGTACTATCATACTCTTGTTTTGTAGCCATCTTCACATCATTCACATAAAACTCTGTCTGGTGGTTTTTCAGAGTTTCTTCCGTAGTTCCACGTGGCTTTACCCATTTCTCCACATAGCAGCGTTGCAACTTCACATCCTTTCCATCCACTGAAAGCACACCGATAACATAGTGCTCCAGCTTCAAAATAGGCTTTCCGTTCTCATCCAGCGTTTTAATGTTGAAATTGCTGTCTGACTTTCCTTTACTGTCCTTTCCGAAGAGAAGCCACGAAAAGGCATCGCATACCGTAGTCTTACCTGTACCGTTCTCACCGTAGATCCACGTTTCCGCATTGGTGAAATCCAGTGTAAGGTTACGGATTCCCTTAAAGTTGAATAGGGACAAACTTTTCAGTTTAATTGTTCTCATACTACTTGTTTATTAAAGTGTTAAGTTTTTCAGATTTATCAGCAGCCAGTAACTCTGCTCTGGAATAAAGAACTTTGGAGCGTATGGAAGCACCGCCACGAGTAGTAGATACTGTACCTTTTTGTACCCACTTCTTTACCCGGCACTCCTGAAACTCCCTGTATGCCTCACGCTGTGAAATGAGATCATCAGCAGGTTTGGTCATTTTGACATAATTAGCCGCTCCCAAACTTGCCATTTCCATACAGATATTTTTCAGTTCCCAAAGTTCTAATTGTATCATGGCTACTTAGTATTTCCAGATATATCCTTTATGGGTTTTCAAATCTCCTTTGGCTACTTTACTAACTCCAGCAGGATTAAACCCATAATTCTTTACGGATGCTACAGATTCATATTCTCTTATTAATACACCATCTTGCGTATATTGCTTAACTGGCTTTGATAGCTTCAAACGCATTTTAGCGTCATGGTTTCCATAACGGTTATTTTGATACAAAGGCAACCATTCCAAATTCTCAACGCTATTATTGTTTTTGTTTTCATCCTTATGATTTACAGTGTCGTACCCATTAGGATTTGGTATAAATGCCATAGCGACAAGCCTATGAACTAAAAAAGATTTTCGCTTGTTCTGTACTTGCAGTTTCAAGCAATGATAACCGCCATTCACTATAAAAGTCTTTAGCATTCTGCCAGTGTGCAAACGCTCCTTTCCAGATTTTTCACGGACATAATAATCTATGCCCTTAACTCTACCACAAGAGGAAACTTGATATTTTCCCTCATAACCGGGTACATCTTTCCATATCTCATCAGATGATTTCATCACTTGCTATTTTTCCGTTTGAAGAATGTAGCCACGCTTTCAGTGCCGTACTCATCATCTGTGTATAGCACATAAGCCATAAGAGCGCACATACCGAATGTGACGAAATGCCACCATGCGCCAAAGAAGATCGCCCCGATTAGGGCTGTGATTCCAAGCAGTCCGAAGATTACCGATCCTGCCAAATTGATTAATGTTTCAAACTTCATAATCAGTGTTGCATTTTTGATTGTTAGTCGAATAGTTCGCTTTCAGGTATTCCGATTTCCTTAGCGATAATAGATACACATAGTGCATTGGGCTTCTGTGCGCCAGCCAGCCAACAACGCACCGTTTTTTCCGATACCATACACAGCTCCGCTATTCTTCGCACGAAAGCTGTTTTTGGTGCTACCTCCGTTTTCGGGGGTAGTGCATCATAATACTGCCTGAATTTTGTTTTCTCCATTTCTGTAATTTTGTTATAGTACATAGTGTTCCACAAACACAAATTCGTTATATTTGTGCCGTGAAGTAGTAATTCACACCGCAAATATACGGAGGATTTTTCAGACAACAAAACATTTTACGGATAAAAAATCACATATTTTCCCGAATTGATTTGGATGGTCTGAAATTCAGTGTATTACATAATTAATTTAACTCTGAAAAGAAATCAGTATGAGCGAAATTAAAGATAGACTTACAAAGTTCCTTGAATACAAAGGGTACGGACAATTAAAGTTTGAGAATACAGCAGGATTGGGTCGTGGATTCGTAAACAAGGTTGGGTTTAATATCAATGCAAAGTCTCTTGAAAAGATAGCAAAGGCTTACCCTGAATTAAACATAGACTGGTTAAGAAGCGGACACGGATCAATGCTGAATGGCGAGAACGGAGATAGTGAGGTTACTCTAAACACTCCGAAAGAAGAGCATAGCCAGACAACAGAATCAGAAGATACTGCAAAATGGGTGTTGCTACTACCTGTATCAGCACAAGGTGGTAGCCTGAATGACTTTGTTGTGTCGGTCAAGGAAAGCGACTGTGAAAAGGTTGTTTCACCCATCCGTGGCGTGGATTTCGCTATGACTGTTTCAGGTGATAGTATGTCGCCAGAATACCCAAACGGTAGCCGGATCTTCATCAAGAAGATAAATGAAAGGGCATTTATTGAATGGGGAAAAGTATATGTACTTGACACCTGTAACGGTACAGTGATAAAAATACTCGTGCCGTCAGACAAAGAGGGATATGTAAAGTGCGTATCTATCAATACAGATCCTATCTTTGCACCTTTTGAGGTCGCTTTGGAAGATATTTACGGAGTGTACAAGGTTTTGCTTTGTATGTCTGTTAAATAGTTATTGATATGGAAAATCTTAGTAGAATGGTGATAGACCTGTACAAACAGAGCTTCACCGATTATGTGAATGGGAACACGGTTAATGTAGATGCAATTCTGGAAGCGCAAGAAGCCGTTAGTAATGCGATAATCAAGGCAAGGATAGAAAATACTGTCACGGAGTTTCTGGAGCATCTGAAAGCCGATATTGATTACTTGAAATACCAGATTCTATGAGGAATGCTTTTGCCCTACTATTATTAGCCATGATTGTATTTTCTTGCCAAAAGCCATACGAAAAAACAATCACAGAAAGCACAAAGAATGCTTATCCGAATGAGTGCTATAATTGTATTGAAATATCATCCCCGGTACTGGATAGCATTGACGATAGCCACTATATGCCTGTACACGAAATGGATATACCACAAACAGACTATCAAGGAAAGGTAAATGTGGTAAAACATACTTTTAGCATAGGTTGCGAAAGCATAGATACTCTAACAGAAGTTTGGGTATTTAGCGAAGATTTCAATAGAGCAATTTTTATATCTAAAGAATGAATACACCAGTGAGCAAACAAATAATGGAGCGGTTTTATACTGCACTGGATGCAATAATAGCCATGAAGAAGATCCGTGGCGTGAACACATATTGCCGACTTAATAACATAGATAGACGGAATTTCATTGCGCAACGAAAGGATCTTGATCGTGGATGGTTTCAGTTGTCGTGGCTTCAACCTATGGTAAGGGAATACGGAGTAAATGCCAAATGGTTGCTTACTGGATTCGGTAAGATGTTTGAAGATTAAAAAGAGCGTGGGGTAATTGCCTCACGCTTTTTTGTTCTTTCCCCCATACCCCCTATTTCATATACTATCTATTCTTACTTATAGATCTTTATTATATAATATAGTATATATACCCCCATATAACTTTTGCTTAGGCAAAACGCTAAAATTATGTTTCTGTATATTAGATACTTACAAACATTTGCTTAGGCAAAATAAAATCGGACAAAATTTGCTTAGGCAAATTGACAGAATTAAACAACTGATTTCCAGCGTATTCTATAATTTTGCTTAGGCAAAATGGTTTTGCTTAGGCAAAAGTGTGCAAAGTATTGATAATCAACAAAAGTGTTGTTTTGCTTAGGCAAAAATATCCAGAAACAATTTTGCTTAGGCAAAACATGATTTTCCGAACATTGATTTACAGATAGTTATAAACTTTTGCTTAGGCAAAACCGTACTTTTTGGCACTCAAAAAATGCCGATTTTTTCCAAAAATTGCGCTTGCTTAGGCAAATGATAAATTTGCTTAGGCAAAACGCAAAAGTTTGTCTATTGGTTATCAAATACTTTCTGAAATTTGCTTAGACAAAATTCTTTTTTTGCTTAGGCAAATATACTGGTTCATCTACTGATCCGATATTTAGTTTGACGGTATCAAGCACCTTGCGATTAGCTTTGTCTATGAAGTCCCATGACTTCTTTATATAGATGTCCGTCACCCTCATTGTTTCGTCCACATGGTTAAGCGAAGTGTGAACGGTGTACTTATCAACTCCTGCCTCATTGTTGGCTATTGTAGCCCATGAGTGCCGGGCTTTGTACAATGCAGATATATTTGTGGAAATAGATGCAATTAAAATTATAGATAACAATGAATATCAATAGTTTATGAAACAATCAGCGAAATGGATATTCTGCTTATCTTTTGTTTGTTGATAGGTGTTTTGACTTTTTATGTTACTTTTTTGTTAGTTGTTTCTTGGTGTTTTGGATGGGTTTTTCTATCTTTGCACAAGCAGTAACAAATAACCAAGGAGGAAGTCATGGCACGTACAAAGAAATCAGAGTCTGTACCCGTCCGAATTCGTTTCAAGGAATTGGAGAATGGGAACAAGTCCATCTACCTCGATATATATTATGAGAGGAAAAGACGGTATGAGTTCTTGAAACTGTACCTTATACCAGAAACTTCCGCCGAGGCAAGGGCGCAGAATGAGCATACGCTCAAAGCGGCCAATGCTATCAAGTCACAACGCATCATCGACATCACGAACAAAAAGCCACCGCTTGTTTTGTCCGAGAAAGGCAAGATGCGTTTAATAGACTGGATGGAAATATATATGGAGCAAAGAAAGCAAAATGGAAAACGCGGATTGGAGCCAAGTGTTCATTCCACAGTGGTCCAACTCCAGAAATATGACCCGAAAGCACGGTTGTGCGATGTGGACAAGGAGTTCTTGGACGGTTTCGTGGAATACATGACAAAGGTCGCCAAAACAAAACGTACCAAGAAACCTTTCGCCAAGAAGACCATTAAGACTTATGTAGGTTATATCGTCTCGGCTCTGAACCTTGCTGTTGACGAGGGCATCTTGTCCGTCAATCCCGGATTGGCCATTGACCGGAATGCCATACAGGGGGAACAGAAGAAACGTGAATACCTCACCATAGATGAAGTACGGCTATTGATAGACACCCCTTGCCGTGAAGACGTGAAAGTTCCTTTCCTGTTCTCCTGCTTTTGCGGCCTGCGGCTTGGCGACATGCGCTCTTTGCAGTGGAAAAATGTAATAGAGGAAACAGGGAAGGTTCATCTTGAAGTGCGCCAGCGGAAAACGGGCAACATGCTTTATCTGCCACTCAGCACCCAGGCGCAAGGTTACCTTCCGGAACAACGGGGCGATGCTGAAGAACATGTGTTTTCCATTCCACATACCACTACCTTGGATGTCGTATTAAAGAGGTGGGCTAAAGCTGCCGGCGTAAAGAAAAATCTCTGCTACCACATGAGCAGGCACACGTTCGCAACCATGGAGTTGACATTGGGGGCAGATTTATACACTACCAGCCAATTATTGGGGCACAGGGATGTGGAAACCACGCAGGTGTACGCAAAAATTGTCGATGCCAAAAAAGAGGCAGCCGTGCTGATGATAGACAAACTTTTTGAATGAAAAACAACTGACCGGAGGAAAAGCCATGGCAAGACCGAAGAAACAAGTAAAGGCTAAAGAGCCTGTCCGTTTGCGATTCAACAAGTTGAAGAACGGGAACACTTCCATATACTTGGACATCTACCATGATGGAAGAAGAAGTTACCAGTTCCTCAAACTGTATCTGGTGCCCGAAACCGATTATGCCTCCAAAATCCAAAATGCCAATACGCTTGCCACGGCGAATGCGATAAAGGCGGAAAAGATTTTGGAGTTGACCAACAAAGTGGCAGGAATTTCCGACCGTTCGTACAAGGCTAAGATGCTGTTCACCGACTGGATGAAGGTGTACCATGACTATGTGATGAAGCGGGGCGGTTCCAAGTCTGCTTCGACTTGGATAAACCGTAGCATAGCAGAATTGGAGGAATATAATGGCAAGGTCACACTTGCCGAGGTGGACAGGGAGTATTTGCTCGGCTTTATGGAACGGCTGCTTACCAGGAAGGCATACACGCGGGATCATGGGAAACTTGCCAAAGAAACTGTCTTCATGCACATGGACTACATCCGTGCGGCACTCAATTATGCCGTAAAGGAAAATCTGCTGCAGAAATCTCCATACAAGGGGATAAAACGCAGTATGGTGGCCGGGAAAGAGACCAAACGTGAGTATCTTACCGTGGATGAGATAAAGCGTCTCATTAAGACCCCGTGCCGAAGACCGGACATGAAAGCGGCTTTTCTGTTTTCATGTTTCTGCGGTTTGCGTATCATGGACATCAAGTTGCTCTGTTGGAAAAACATCATCCGGAACAACGGGAAATGGCAGGTGGAGATTACCCAATACAAAACAGGTGTGTTACTGTATCTGCCATTGAACATGAACGCAAGAAAATGGTTGCCGGAACAAGGCGATGCCTCGCCTGACGACCCGGTGTTCCCCACGTTGAGCATTTGGTACAAGCACGTGCTCAGCGATTGGGCGAAAGGTGCCGGAATTGACAAGAAATTTTCATTCCATGTCGCCAGGCACACTTTCGCGACCCTTGCCCTGAGTGCCGGGGTTGACATTTATACGACCAGCCAGTTGCTTGGCCATACGACCATCCGACACACACAGCGTTACGCGAGAATCATCAACAGCAAGAAGAACGATGCGGTTTCCTTGTTGGACAGCGCATTCGTCCAGTAATAATTTATCCACTAAATTTTAGCAGTATGATTAGAAAGCGTAAAAAGATGCCTGCTTTTAAAAAAAGGACAGGCGGACCGTGCCAACGGTAGTGCATCGCAAAGTGGCCTGAATTCCCTTCTTAGGGAACTCGTGGCCAAGTACCAAGCCGAGGTCGTGGCTGGCGGAAAACTGTACAAACTGTTCGCCATGGATTTTCTGAACAGCCATCACCACATCGACCGGCTGGATGCGGCGGGATTGAACGAGCACCGGAAGAATCTCGGCATCCTGCGTGGCATCCTGTTCGCACGGAAAGACCTCCTTGTACGGTTCTCTGAAATGGGAAAGCCCGATGATGGTCTCACGAAGGACTTGTTGCACTTGTATTACACGACGGAAGCGCCTCCTCCGGGGTGCGAAACGGGTGCGGCCATGCCTTCCGCCACCCATCCAAACCATTCATTGTCGTTAGGCTGCTGCCTTGACGATGACCAACTGAGCCTCATTGCCGATTGTGCCAATGAGGCTCGCGTATTTGTGGAAACCATTGACGCATCCACTTTCCGTTCTCTTTTGGAAGGCAAACTGACTGTCCCGCTGACATCGCGTAACAACCGGATGCTCGCCTATCTTTTCGACCAGTTGTGCCGGCACGGGCTGATCCTTTCCCGTTGGCAGAATTTGTTGGAACAGGCCGGAAGCATACTCAGTCCAAAGGGGAACAAACCCTTGAGGCATGAGCAGTACTCGAACGCGCTGACCCATGCAAGAAATACGCCGAACAGCATGCAGAAGAAAATCCGGGAATGCGTCCAACAAGTGCAAAAACAGCTTTCAAATGACGGGACAGCCAGCAAATGACACGGGAAAAGAGCAATAGTTGGAGCAACAGTTCCGAACTGTAAATGTTGGCCTGACATCCGTTTGGGGGCAAGCGACTAAATTCGCCCTCTGAAACGAAAAAAGTTTCGGAGGGTGAAACCCCTTCATTGTCCAACTTAAAAATGCAAGAATGATGGAACAACAAAGAACTGCAACGAATGAACAGCCGGAACGGGTGGAGTGCCCGTCCTGCCTGTTGAAACTGAGCCTGCTGCAGGCACAGGTGGAAAAAGTGGAAAAGCTGCTGTACTGCATCAAGGACACGCTCAACTTCAAAGAGGCCTGCCGTTACACTGGGCTTTCGGACAGCCAGCTTTACAAGCTGACAAAAACGGGAAAGGTGCCGCACTACAAACCCAGCGGCAAGCTCCTGTTTTTCAGCAAACGGGAACTGGACGGATGGCTTTGCCGCAACCATGAATGCGGTGAATCACCCTACCGGGTGGAAGTATCGGAAATGGAACTTAAAGGAATGGACGTATGACGGAAGCCGGATTCTTGGAAACATTGGAGCGGGTGGAAGCCGTCCACTCCATATTGAAACGGATGGAGGACATTGACTGCGTTTTGGACAAGATAACGGTCATAGAGGAGTTCATCAGCCGTTTCGGCACCTTGGAGGCATTGATTGCCAGGTTTGAGGAAGTAGAACGGCAGCTTTACATCTTGAAAGAAGTGTTCAACGTGGAAGAAGCCGCCAAATACCTGAACATATCCACCGGACATCTGTACCGCCTCACGTCCACCCATGAGATTCCGTTCTCGAAACCTAACGGCAAGCACATCTTCTTCGAGAGGAAAGCGTTGGACGACTGGAAACGCCGGAACCCGGTACTGTCCAACCGAGAGATTGAACGGCAGGCGGCTCTTGCCGGAATCAGCATGGGGAGTAGCAACTCACTAATGAAGAAAGGGAAGAAACAATGAACGCACATGGAATCATGCCGGTATCGGAAGACATCGACAGGCAGGTTTACGAGCAGATATTGAGCTTCATCCGATTGCGGGTCACGGAGACCTACGCCTACCCTCCCGAAATCGTGCAGGTGGACGGCATCACCATTGCCACGCTCGGCAATTTCAGCGCATCCGTGGGCAAGCCCAAGAGCAAGAAGACCTTCAACTGTGCCGCTATCGTAGCGTCGGCCTTGTCCGGCAGGAACATCCTGCACTACAAGGCGCATCTGCCTGAAGGAAAACACAAGGTGCTTTATGTGGACACCGAGCAGAGCAAGTGCCATTGCCACAAGGTATTGGAACGCATCCTCAAACTGGCCGGGATGCCTACAGACCAAGAAACGGATCGACTGGTGTTCTTCATGCTGCGTGAGTACAGCCCCAAGCAGCGGAGGCAGATTATCAACCATGCGCTTGCTGCCGACCCGGAGATAGGCTTTGTCGTGATAGACGGCATCCGTGACCTGATGTACGACATCAACAGTCCCAGCGAGTCAGTGGACTTGATAAACGACCTGATGCGCTGGTCAAGCATGCACGACCTGCACATCCACACCGTGCTGCACTTGAACAAGGGTGATGACAATACGCGCGGGCATATCGGTACCGAGTTGAACAACAAGGCAGAAACCATCCTGCAAGTGACAAAGAGCCAGTTTGACGGCAACATCAGCGAGGTCAAGGCCATGCACATCCGTGAACGGGAGTTCCAGCCGTTTGCGTTCCGCATCAACCGGGATGCCCTGCCGGAACTGGTGGAGGACTACGCCTTTACACAGGAACGCAAACCCACCACCGAGGCCATCACGGACGCCCAGCACGCAAAGGCTCTGGAAATTGCCTTTGAAAATGGTCCCATCGTAGGATACGGGCTCCTCATCAAGTCGTTGCGGCAAGGTTATGCGGAAATCGGTTTCAAACGCGGTCGGAACATCTGCATTGAACTGAACAAATATCTGATGGGAAGAGGGGTTATCATCAAGAAAGACAAGGTTTATGCCTACTTGCCGGAATCATTGAACAGACAGGAAGATTCCGCCACCAAAGAGGTTTAGTTTAACGGGAGGGTATATATAGGACAAACTTGGAGAACTTCCATCCCGGTATCAGCCGATATGGAAGATTGGCACAAACAGGTTTAGTTTAACACCGGGTGTATATATATGACAAACGGGGCAAACTTGCATCCCTTGCCGGCGATTAAAGACCGGCGAGTGAAAGAGGTTTAGTTTACAATGGGCGTATATATATGGTAAACTTGGTTATATCCACTCCAATATTCATTAAACATAGAAAAATAGAACGATATGAACATATTACAAATCAAACAGATAGCCATAGTGGACTTCCTGCTGGCCATCGGAATCCGACCTGCCAAGGAAACCGCCGTGTCCGCATGGTATCATGCACCTTACCGGGAGGACGAGAATCCGTCTTTCAAGGTGAACAAGAACCGCAATATATGGTATGACTTCGCTACGGCTAAGAGCGGAGACATCATCGACCTTGCGGTATTGGTATATCGGACCCCGAACATACCTAAAGTGTTGAAGATGATTGCACAGGCAGCACCTGCCGTGCCTTTGAAGGTACGGACATTCATGCCGCTTCCGCAACCGTCCGCAACCGATGGCAAGCCACCGCAAGCGGCCGCATTCCAAAACCTACGGGTGCAAGCGTTGACATCCATACCTTTGCTCTCCTATCTCTCCAAGCGCGGCATTGACCTCGACACCGCAAGGCAAGAATGCAAGGAGGTGCATTACACCTGCCGTGGAAAGAACTACTATGCCATCGCGTTTCCCAACGGGGCGGGCGGCTATGAGATACGTAATCCTTATTATAAGGGTTGCATTGCCCCGAAAGCAGTGTCATTGATTACACAAGGACAAACAGACTCCGTTTGCCTGTTCGAGGGGTTCATGGATTACCTGTCATTTCTGACCTTGCGGAAACGGGAACGCTTGTCCGTACCCTGTTATGGCGCAGACCTGTTGGTGCTGAACTCGGTGAACAACCTGCCCAAGGCATTGCCGCGGCTGAAAGCCTGCAAGCATATCTATTGCTATCTCGACAACGACGATGCAGGACGGCGTGTGGTGGACATGCTCCGGGAACTCAAGGGCGATGCCGTGCATGACATGATGGAAGCCTGTCCGCTCTACAAAGACCTCAATGACATCCTTGTCGGGAAGAAGAGGATGCCGTAATTTGAGGAGATAGAAGGAATAAATCTTGAAGATATTGTTTGTATTCTGATTATAGTTTAGTATTTTTGCATCGTTTTAATAGCAGATTAAATTGATGCAAAAACTGGAAATTGATATTACAATTGCAGGAAGGAATGTTTCGCTACAGTTGCGGGGCAAGGAGCGTATGAAAGGTGTCACCATAGGAGACGCCCTTGCCTATCGGTTCTATGATGGCGAATATCAAGGTATGCCCTTGTTGTTTGCAGAACCCAAAGGTCCGGTGGCATCACCGCGCAACCTCGCCCTGACAGCCGATAAAATCTCCGCCTCAATGGGGCTTCCTGTCGTTTACCTGTTGCCGTCTGCCCCTGCATACCAGCGGCAGCGGTTGATAGACAGGGATGTCTACTTCGTAGTGTCGGCCAAATATGCCCATCTACCCATGTTGGTGGCCAACGAACGAATCCGGCACAAGAAAGCAGCCAAGGCTTTGTCGCCCGTAGCTCAATACCTCCTGCTTTATCATTTGCAGGTTGAAAGTCTGGAAGGGTTGTCTGCCAATGATGTCAAAGACAAGTTACCCTATTCATACGCAAGTATCACCTTGGGCATGACATGCCTTGAAGACTTTGGATTATGCGAGAAAGTAGCGGACGGCCCGAAGAGAAAGCAGCTACACTTCCACCGTAGGGGGATTGAATTGTGGAAACAGGCGAAACCGGTACTTGCCAACCCTGTTGAACAAAAGGTTTACTGTGACGGTCTGGACACGGAAGAAGTCTTTCCTGTGTGCGGCATCAATGCCCTTGCCCATTATACGCGCCTCAATCCCGACCCGGAGCGTATGGTCATGATGGAAGCAAGGCGGTTCCGGTCGTTGAGGGCAGCAAAGGCCATGCAGAATCCGAATGACTATGACGGCAACATTGTCATAGAGGTATGGAAATATCCCCCAGTTACAGGGTGTGGAGAAACTCCCTTGTGGGTGGATAAGTTATCGTTGGCCCTCTCATTGCAAGAAGATGCCGATGCCCGGGTGGAGAGCGAAGTTGAACAATTAATCAATAAAATGGAATGGAAGGATTAGAAAGATTCCGGGAAGCCTTCGAGGCTTATTCAGACAACTATGTCATCATTGGCGGCACGGCCTGCGAGATGGTGATGTCAGGCACGGCGGTGCGGCCGCGTGCCACCCATGACATAGACATGATTGTGATCGTGGAGAAGATGACCACAACATTTGCCGAAAGGTTCTGGCAGTTCATCCGGGAAGGCGGCTACCGCCCGGAGAAAAGGAATCCTAAAGACGGAGAAGCACCAAGATATGAACTGTATCGGTTCGTGGATGGCAAGCCCGGTTATCCGGCGATGATTGAGCTTCTCTCCCGGCATCCTGACATTCTCGGGACACCGAAAGGGCTTACGATAGAACCATTGCCCATGGAGGCCGATGCATCGAGCCTGAGTGCCATCATCATGGATGACGACTACTACCATTTTACCATTGCGCACAGTATCCTGACGGATGGCATTCGTCATGCCTCACCGGAAGCCCTGGTAGCCTTGAAAGCCCGTGCTTACTTGAACTTGCAGCAAGACAAGGCCGCCGGGCGGCATGTCAACAGCAAGGATATCAAGAAGCACCGGTCTGACGTGTTGAAAAATGTCGCCATCATGGAAAATGCGCCCGTGGCCGCACCTGATGCCATCGTGGCATGTGTGAGGTCTTTCGTGGCTTCTGTCAGAAGTGAATGGGAAGCATTGGCGGAGCCTCTTGCCAAGTCCCTTGGGCAGGAGGTGTCCTTCGTGGAGGGCTTGTTGGAAGTGCTGGACGGACTATTTATTGCCGAAGAACCATGAAAATACAATATGCGTCCGACCTCCATCTGGAGTTTGCCGACAACTGGCGATACCTCAAAGCGAACCCGCTTGAAGTGTCCGGGGACATACTCGTCCTCGCAGGTGACATAGGCTATCTCGGCGATGCAAACTATTCCATGCACCCATTTTGGGACTGGGCATCGGACAACTACAAACAGGTGATAGCCTGTATGGGCAACCACGAGTTCTACAAATATTACGACATAGGCACGTTATCTGACAGCTCAAGCATTGAAATACGTCCCAATGTGCATAGCTACTACAATGGGGTTATCCGCATCGGAGACATTGACATCATTGTTTCAACGCTGTGGAGCAGGATTCCTTTGGGAGAGGCATATTTCACAGAGCAAGTGGTCAGCGATTTCCGCCGTATCCTGTACAAAGGGGAACTCCTTACTTTTGCGGACTTCAACCATGAACACGAACGGTGTTTGTCTTTCATCAAGGAGGCCGTCAAGTCGAGTACAGCCCGCAAGAAAGTGGTCGTGACCCACCATGTACCCTCATTCAGGATGCAATGCCCCAAGTTTGTAAGCAGCAAAGCCAACGGGGCGTTCATGGTAGAACTGGAAGGCTACATCAAGGAATGCGGAGTAGATTACTGGATTTATGGCCACTCTCATTACAATGTGGATGTGCGCATTGGCGAAACATGGTGTGTCAGTAACCAACTGGGGTATGTATTCCATGACGAACACTTGACTTTTAATCCGGGCAAGACCTTTGAGCTATAAAAGGGAAGCCTGTACATTTTACACGGAACAACCCATTTTAGTGAAAAGGACAACCGCCCTATCACATCGGTAGAACGGATGTCCTTTCTTATTTTCAGCCCTTATGCCGGTCTGCGTCCTCTGACTTTCCAGCCGTAAACATCTGCAACGTATGGATACAGTGAGCGTGTGAGCTTACGGAAACCCTTCTCGTCAATTTCAAGGTTGTAAATTTTGTCGGCTATCCGCTCGGCATCCTCCCGGCTTTTCGCCACCCGGTAAAGCACATAGTTCGTGCCGTCGTGGTGCGTGAGTCGGGCACGGATGTTGTAGCCGTCGCCGTACCATTCGTTGTCATCGCATGAGCTGCGCAAGATGTCGGCAAGGTTGCTGCCCAAAATCTGGTAGCCCTGCCTGCGGCCGCGCCACAAGCCCAAGTCGCCAAAGGCGATTATCACGCCGTCCACCTGCACATTGAGGTTCATGCGCTCGGCATCGAGCCAACTGTACACTTCCTCACCCCATTCTTCATCGCTCACTGTGTAGCCGTCATCTTCCAAATACTCACGCTGGCAGTCTTGGTAATACTCCCTTGCCTTGTCGTCAAAATAGCTGTCGTTCGACCAAATAATCTGTTTCATCGTTTCGAGAATTAAAATGTTAGACTTCTTGTTCTTTCCCTGCCGTCGGGCTTTCACCCGTCCACAGGGACTTGTTTTTACGTGCAAGGGTCAAGGCGGAAAGCCGGGAACGAATGCAAGGAGGAAGCAGCCACTGCGCCTTGCAGCTTCCCGACGGCCTTACCTTTGCACAGGAAAAACAACGACCGTGGAACAGCCCTTGCACTTCATTGCCGGAGAAGATATGCTTCGATGGTTGAGCAAGTATAATTTACCCAAAGAAGCAAGTATAACTGTCCTTGGAAAGGCTTTCAAAGTATGATTGACCGTATGATTTTTTCGCCTGAAGAAAAATCAAGTTAAAACAGCACAGTATTTCCATCAGAGGTTTCCCGAGGCAGCCTTTCCGCTATTCTTTTGCAGGCAAAACGAGATTGTAAACCCATAAACCAGACAGTGCAATGAGTCCATTTATGATATTCGCCTTTGTTCTGACGATAGCCTACGTCCTCTATTATGCGGTGGTCGTCGCCAAGGACTTGCAAGGTAAAAAAGGAATCGCCAACTCCAACGAGGAGGTGTTCGACCTGGACGGCATGGAAGAAGAGGAGTCCGTGGAAGTAAGTGAGACCGCTGACAGTTTCCAAGTGGGAAATTCCGGAGAAAAGCAGGCTGTCTCGCCTGAGTCCACAACGGTTGACCCTATTGAGAAGCCGGAAGCCCCCACATTGAATGCGGTAGAGGAAAAGGCAGAACAACTCAAATCCAGCCTGCTGGAAGCCGACATAACGAGCGAGAATGGCGTGACTGCTCCCGAACTCCATGAGTTGTTGGAGGGCAAACGGGAAACCCTGTTCAAAATCCCCATGAAGATTACGAGGAATGAGTTGTAAGACGCGCAGGTGGACAGGCTTGTTGTTTGGCGTGTGTGCGGCCTTGCCCGCCTCGGCCAAATGTGGTGGCGTGGACTACAGTTGGGGTGCTGACGCATTGGCACTTATGCACGATTATGTCGTGACGATGATGCTGTATGTCCTCTACCTGCTGTACGCCATTGCCGCCATCGTCGCCATCTATGCCAGTTTGCAAATCTATATCAAGATGAATACGAGGGAGGAAGGCATCACAAGGGAGATAATGATGGTGGTCGGTGCTTGCCTGTTTATCATAGGTGCATCCATCGTGTTCCCGGCATTCTTCGGCTACCGGGTATGACAGGAAGAAATGAGACAATTCACATAGTGTTTAATTTTTAAGGTAAAAAGAATGTTTAAGGAAAAACTCAGAAAGTGGATGAAGGGACTTTGCCCTTCGGGGAGATTGAAAATGCTCTCCCTCATGCTGCTGGCAGGCACAACCGCAGCACTCGCCCAGAACGCCGCCGGTGACTATACGGCAGGCACCACCGCCCTCGGTACGGTGACGACCGAAATCGCCAAGTATGTGCCCTACGTGGTGAAGCTGTGTTACGCCATCGCCGGTGTCGTGGCCATCGTGGGAGCCATCAGCGTGTACATCAAGATGAACAACGAGGAGCAGGATGTGAAGAAGTCCATCATGATGATTGTGGGCGCTTGTATTTTCCTTGTGGCGGCCGCACAGGCACTCCCGTTGTTCTTCGGCATCACCAGCTAAGCCATGTCCGGAACGAACGGCGACACCCGGCCACTGGAATACCCCATGTTCAAGGGGCTGCAACGGCCTCTTGAATTCATGGGGATTCAAGGCAGGTACATCTATTGGGCGGCAGGAGCCATCGGTGGAGCCATTGTCGGCTTCATCGTGGCTTACTGCCTTTCCGGTTTCCTTGCCGGGCTGATAGTCCTGGTGGTGACACTTTGCGGCGGCGCGGCACTTATCCTGCTCAAACAGCGGAAGGGGCTTCACAGTAAAAAGAACGACAAGGGCGTGTTCGTCTATGCCCGCTCTAAAGGATTGTAAGTAGGATTTCACTCTATAAAACAACAGATACGAAAATGATTAAAAACCTCTATAAAACAACGAACGGATGCAAGCCTTTCTGATAATATGTATCGGGCTGCTCCTCGCCTCCTGCGGCGGTAAGGAACAGCCCAAGTCCACGGTCGCCGCCATTGAGTCGGGCGAGAAAACCCGCATGGAATGGCAAAAGAGCCGCAAGCCTGTTGAAATCTACATAGAGGCTGTGGAGGGAATAACCCCTGCATGGCCCCACTTTGGCATATATATGGACGTAAGCGCCACCACACCCGAAGAAAGGCAAGCATTTGCAGGAACGATGTTCACCCGAAAAGGTGGTGTATATGTGTCGGGAAACAGCCATGCCGTCACTAGCGACACGACGGCAACCGTCAGTGTTTGCTATCCATTCCGAAAAGGATTGGGAACAGACGACATCATCCGCTTGGCCGCTCCGTTCGATGAAAACCTTTATGGAGTGGAAACCCACCGCGTCATCGGAAACGCCATCCAACCGGCATTCAGGCTGCAAAGTTCCATGGCACTGCTCCGCATTGTCTGTGAGAGCGACGACCTGCGTGACCGGCTGGACGACATCACTCTCATCGGGGATAACCTCTATACAGAGGGCGGCTACCAGCCTTATACTGGCAGATGGCTCGATAAAAAAGCCAATGGTAGCCTACAAGCGAAAGATGCGGATTGTCTGTTGAACAATGGCAGGAAGCATGACCTCTATTTGATTCCTACTGAAACCGCTTGCTCGGTTACAATCACCATCCGTATCAATGGAAAAGACCATGCGTTGCGCACCATGCTGCCACCCTTGACGGCAGGGAGCATGACGCACCTTTCCATCCGTAAGGGGCGTGAGGGCGTGGCCATCAACGGCAGTTGGGTGGAAACAGAGCGTAGCTTGGCGTATGAACACCGGATGATGCCGGTTGATTCCGTGCAGGTGGGCCATTACCTGCAAAAAAACGGAAAGGTACAAGCAGGACGTGACTCCCTTTCCATCGCCGTGGTCGTGGAAACAGACGGCAAGCATGGCAAGGCCGTTGCCCTGTCAGATTGCAACGGGATGTTCGTATTCTCTGGTAACGACCTTTCAAGCGGCAAGCTGTATTCGACCATAGACGGAACTCGTCATGAGGGCATCATCAATCCAACTGGCGACACCCCGGAGGATGACAAGATTATCTACAAGCCCGGTATGCCCTACCCGGACGATTGCGCCTTGGGCCATGCTGACGGGGCAAGCCTTACGCAAGGACTGATTGAATCCAACAGGCAAGCCAAGCAAGGATCTCCTTTGGGCAGACAAACCATGCTGCAAGAGGCAATGCGGCATTCCGGCAGTTATGTGCCCTCACTCGGTGAATTGGCCGGGCTTTATTACTTGCTGGAATGTGACAAGTCATCCACGCTGAAAGGTTTGATAGCCACCCTGCAAGGCGAATACCTCACTTGTTCCGAAAGCGGCAAGGACACCTTCTATCTGATGGACTTCTCCAATGGCATTGTAACAGGAGGATTATCCAAGCGATATGCCCAAGCGAGACTACGGCTTTTCTACTTATTCTAAAAATGCAGATGAATCCATGACACTCTATGTACTACTGACATTCACGGCTCTTTTGGCAGGCATGGCCATCTCTGTCAAAGCATTCGGCACGGGAGGCAAGCGCAAACGCATGTTCCGAGAAATTTATTTCTCCATTGAGGACGTGGAGGGCATCGGTATCCTCTACACCAAGACCGGAGAATATTCCGCCATCCTGCGCATCGAGAATCCTGTGCAGAAGTTCTCCGCCGACATCGACAGCTATTATGAGTACACCCGGTTGTTCACCGCATTGGCACAGACACTTGGCGAGGGCTATGCCCTGCACAAACAGGACATCTTCACCAGGCAGGGCTTCGAGGAAACAGGCAACGGCAGGCACGAGTTCCTGAGCGAATCCTATTTCCGCTATTTCAAGGGAAGGCAGTACACCAACAGCCGCACCTACCTGACCGTGACGCAGGAGAACCGCAAGGGCAACCTGTTCTCCTATGATGACAAGCGGTGGAAGGACTTTTTGGTAAAGATACGCAAGGTGAAAGACCAGTTGCGCGATGCGGGTATCAATACCTCGTTCTTGGGCAAGGCAGAAGCGAGTGCTTACGTTGACCATTACTTCACGATGGACTTCTCAGACAAGCCCGTGGCAATGGACAGCTTCAAAGCGGGCGAGGAATGTGTGGAGATGGGCAGCAGAAAATGCAAGGTGTTTTCCATAGTCGATGTGGACAGCACAGGATTACCCTCGCTGGTACGCCCGTTCACCAACATCGAGGTAAACAACACCGAGATGCCCGTGGACTTGGTGTCTATGATAGACAGCATACCCGACGCACGGACAGTGGTTTACAACCAGATGATTTTCATGCCAGGCCAGAAGAAAGAGCTTGCCGCACTGGAAAAGAAGAAGAACCGCCATGCCAGCATCCCCAATCCATCGAACCTGATGGCCGTGGAGGATATCAAGCGGGTGCAAGACACCGTAGCGAGGGAAAGCAAGCAACTGGTCTATATGCATTATAACCTCATGGTGTGCTGCGACAAGGGGATCGACCTGCAAAAGCCTACCAACTACTTGGAGAACAGCTTCGGGAGGCTCGGCATCCATATCAGCAAACGGGCATACAACCAACTGGAACTGTTCGTCAACTCCTTTCCTGGCAACTGCTACGGCATGAGCGTGGACTACGACCGCTTCCTCACTCTCGGCGATGCAGCCGCCTGCCTGATGTACAAGGAACGCATCCAGCACAGCGAGAACACCCCGCTGAAGATATACTATACCGACCGCCAAGGTGTGCCTGTTGCCATTGACATCACTGGTAAGGAAGGACGTAACAAGCTGACTGACAACTCTAACTTCTTTTGTTTGGGACCAAGTGGAAGCGGCAAGTCGTTCCACATGAACAGCGTGGTGCGCCAGCTGCACGAACAAAATACAGACGTGGTGATGGTAGATACGGGTAACTCCTACGAGGGCTTGTGCGAGTACTTGAACGGCAAGTACATCAGTTATACGGAGGAGAAGCCGATTACCATGAACCCTTTCCGCATCAACCGCCAAGAACTGAATGTGGAGAAGACAGGCTTCCTGAAAAATCTCGTGTTGCTGATATGGAAAGGCTCCCAGGGCACGGTCAGTAAGACCGAGGACAGGCTCATCGACCAAGTAATTACCGAATACTATGACGTTTATTTCAACGGTTTTGACGGCTTTACCCCGCCCCAACGGGAAGACTTGCGCAAGAGCCTGCTGGTGGACGACCGCACCAACACCCGTGACGGCAAGGAAACAGAAGAGGAACGGATGGCCCGTATCGAAAGGGAGATTGACGAGATAGAACTCCGCCGAAAAGAACTGAAAGTGGAGAGCCTCTCGTTCAACACGTTCTACGAATACTCCGTGCAGCGCATTCCCGACATCTGCCACGAGAATAACCTTGCGGGCATCGACCTCTCCACCTACCGCTACATGATGAAGGACTTTTACCGGGGTGGCAACCACGACAAGACGCTGAACGAGGAAATGGACGGCACCCTGTTCGATGAAACTTTCATCGTTTTCGAAATCGATGCGATAAAAGATGACCCGTTGCTTTTCCCCATCGTGACGCTGATTATCATGGACGTATTTCTGCAAAAGATGCGCCTGAAAAAGAGCCGCAAAGTCCTGGTGATTGAAGAAGCATGGAAGGCCATCGCCTCGCCGCTGATGGCAGAGTATATCAAGTTCATGTACAAGACCGCCCGAAAGTTCTGGGCAAGCGTGGGCGTAGTGACGCAAGAGATACAGGACATCATAGGCAGTGAGATCGTGAAAGAGGCCATCATCAACAACTCTGATGTGGTGATGTTGCTCGACCAAAGCAAATTCCGTGAGCGGTTCGACGGCATTAAGGCGATACTCGGCCTGACCGATGTGGAGTGCAAGAAGATATTCACCATCAACCGCTTGGAAAATAAGGAGGGCCGCTCGTTTTTCCGGGAGGTGTTTATTCGTCGTGGCACGGCCAGTGAAGTGTACGGCGTGGAAGAACCGAGGGAATGCTACATGACCTATACTACCGAGCGGGCTGAAAAGGAAGCTCTCAAACTTTACAAGCGGGAATTGGGATGCAGCCACCAGGAAGCCATCGAAGCCTATTGCAGGGATTGGCAACTTTCAGGCATCGACAAGTCCTTGGCGTTCGCCCAAGAGGTGAACAAGACAGGTCGAGTGCTGCAGCTGGAACGGAATCGTCGGATGACTATTCAGTAATCACCTAATAATCAACAATAAACAATCGACGTTATGGAAGCAGAAAAATTTATTCACGACTTTTGGAAGGCCAACGAAATCAGTAATTTCTCAAAAGAGGCCACCGTGTTGTTCTTCTACCTCATTTATGTGTGGGAGAACGAGAAAAAGCCTGACGTGTTCTATGTGCATCCTGCCAGCCTACTGTGCAAAGTAAGGGGATTCAGCGTGAAAGGCGTGTTGGCCGCCAGTGAGGAATTGCAGGAACGTGGCTACATCACCTACAAAGCCCCAGACCAACAATGGTGTTCCGGGCAGTATTCACTCTGCTTTGACCGTGAGGTGAAGTCCGGGAAGAGTGAAAATCCCGCCCATTCCGCAGGCAACATCATGAATGCGCAAAATGCCAAGCCGTAACCCATGAAAAAAATCCTTGTCCTGTTGCTGTGCGTGTGTGTTTCCGTCCTTTCGGCGGAAGCACAGTATGTGCGTGTCAACTACGACAAGAAGACCGTGGCGGCAATGGCGGCGGCTTACGCCACCGAAACGGCTACCGAAGCTTATTATACCGAGCAAGTAAAGGACATACTCGATAAATACAGCGCGGCGGAAGTGGCGGCGGCGGGCATATTCCTGTCGAAGTTCCTCGACCGCAAGGCTCTTACCGACCTGGGCATCTGGAGCGACGGCACGGAAAACTACTATTATCGCCGCATTTACCACCTCGTAAGTGCGAAGATAATGCCGAAGATATGGACAGTGGCAGGTCAGATGCTCCATTCCCCGCAGACTGCCCTGTATTGGGGCAGTTACCTGATGAAAGTCTGCGCCGAGGTAAAGGCCCTCTGTATGCAATTTGAATCGGTAGTGACCAACGGCACGTTGTCGTTCCGGGACGTGGTGTTCCTGGAGATTGCCCCGCAGTTTGCCCCGTTGTTCAAACTGTCGGAAAGCGGCGGCATTGACTGGGAAGCCTTCTTTGACGATTTGGGCAACATACAGCATAACTTCACCAAGGAAAACCTGAAAGCGGACATTGATAACCTATATAATATAGGTGTGGGACTGGCCAATACCGGGGCGGATAATTTCACGGATGCCATTTTGGGTGAAAGCAGTTTCGACGACTTGCTGAACGGAAAGGTAAGCGACATTGCGCGAGTGGCCGGGAATGCTTACGACCTGTACGGGCAACTGGAACATTCCATGGGCAATACGTTGCTCTCGATGGTCGGCGGGCCGGAAGGCGTTGCCAACCTCTTCCAAATAGACAACTACAACCTCACTTCGTGGATAAGCGACTACCTGAAAGAGACGGCTGGGCAATACTACACCCAACGGTGGTACATTTACCGCAGGGATGCCGGCACGGAAACCCTGTGTGACTACACCCCACCCACGGACGATAACAGCATCCTCTATGGAGGAGAATGGACGCGCTTCAACACCACGAACTCCAATTTCTATCCCAACAGTTCGCAGACCGAGCAGATACTGAGCAACTCGGAACGGTATGCCGGATGGTCAAGGGCGCAGGTGGAACAGATGAACCAGTCAAACGACGGCTATTCCTACAGCATCAGTTATTACCGTTCCAATTACAACATTTCCAAAGGCGGCAAGCAAATACAAAAAGCATACGCCTATAGCATACGGGTGACAAGAAGCTGGAACCAAGAGGAGGTAGTATATGAAGAAGTATTCGATTCCTACAAGATGGACTTGAATACTTTCAAGGCCGGGCTTAACGCCCGATTGTCGGAGTTCAACGACAATGAGGAAGGATACACCTATGTCATCGGCAGCGATACCAAGCACTATTACCAGGCCACGGACGAAGCCAAGCTGCAAGGTTGCGAGAGTGTGATTGTCAGTGTGACCTGCCATGACGGGGTGACATTAGGCAGCGGAAGCGCCCAATACAAGTGCCGCACCTGCGGCGGCAGCCTGAACAACCATTCCAAGGAATGCGCCATGCAGACTACCGTGTCCGGCGATGACGAACTGGACTTGTCCGGTCTGGACGAACTGGAAAACGAATACAACGCTGAAGCGGTGGTCTTGCAGTCACAGATAGATGCCTTGGAAGTCGAGAACGCCGAGTTGGTGAAGCAAATCGTATCTTCCACGGTGGAAGAAGCGGCATCCTTGCGGCAGCAATACAACCGCAATAAGGATGAAATTAACCGGTTGGAATCCGACCTTGCCACCGTCCGGAAGAAGCAGGACGAGCTGGCGCAGGCCAAGGAGGAAGCGGCGGCAGACAATGCCGTGCCCACCGATGACTATTATCGCCTCCCCGCCCTTATGCAGGAATGCAGAAACGCCTATAGCCTGACGTGGCAGGGTGACGGCTGGTGGAACGGCTACAGCTACCTGCGGGAAGCCACTGCACCGAACATCAACGGCACCATCACCTTCAAAGCCACCCTGTCCATCGCCCGCAAGCCCAAGTATTTCCTCGGCATCAAGATACACCGTGCCATCATTCAGATAAGCTGGGAACTGACGGCGGAGTATTCGGATACGGAAGTGGTGGACATCATCGAGCTTGATCCGGCCATGAGCGAGCCTGAAAAGGCAACGTTGGTCAATGACCGTCTGTCGGAGATTGCCCGGCAATACCCTTCGTGTGAAATCATCACGGAATATGTGAAGTCGGAACCGGTGGAGGAAGACACGACTACGGACACTTACCACTTGCTGTGGGCATCCGACCGGCTGGAAATCGCCCGTCAGGTGGAAGCCCGACTGACAAACATCTTCGCCGACCTCGTTGCCTTGGAGAAGATGATGAACTACAAGCTCAGCATTATTGATGTGCTAAAGGACATTGCGCCCTTTGTCAACGACGAACGTGGACGCAGGCTTACTCTGGTGGAGGAATGCCGCCGCAGGTGGTTGCGGGGTGCGGCGAACAGCCTGCACTCGGTGGATTACAACGGGAAATATGAGGAAACGGATGATGAAAGAAGGGAGGAAAGGGAATGAACAAGACCGAGAGACATATTCGCTACGTGGCTATTGTAATCATGGTCGTGGCGTTTCCACTGAAAGTGTCGGCGCAATGGAACTTCGACATCGTTTCGGTGGAAGCCTACATCAACGACCACAAGCAGCAGCGAAGCCTGTTGCTGGCCCGTTCGACACTGGAACTGAGCAACCAACTCCTGCACGAATACAGCAGCGAAGCGGCGGTGGACTTCAAGGAACTGAACGTGGATTTGGACAAGTACACAAGGGCTTTTGATGTCATTGACATCCTCTACCAGTCGCTGCGCACCTCGTTGAACGTGTATTCCACCTACAACAGCGTGAGCGACCGAGTCGGCGACTACAAAGATTTGCTGGACGATTACTATACGAAAGTGGTGGAACGGAACAGGATGGAACTGATGGATACACTGATTATCGGCATCAGCTTGCGGTGTGTGCAGAGGATTGCAGAAGACGGTAAGCAACTCTACCGTTCGATGAGCGACCTTGTGCTGTATGCCACCGGGGCAGCGGCCTGTTCCACCTCGGACTTGCTGTTGGTACTGGAAAGCATCAACCAAGGACTGGACAACATCGAGCGGCACTTGAACAAAGCCTATTTTGAAACTTGGCGGTACATCCAGCTACGCATGGGCTACTGGAAGGAAAGCATCTACATAACCAAGGACAAGTCACAAATAGCGAACGAAGCTTTCCGAAGGTGGCGGGATTCAGGATTGAACCCGTATAATCGATGACAAGGAACAGATTAAACGGAGACAGAATGAGGGAAACAAGATACAAGGAACATAGAAGAACGAAAGAATTGAGATGAAACGAGCGGTATATATAATAGGTATGAGTGCGGCGATATTTAGCCTTGCACCTGAGGCACTTGCCCAAAGCGTGACTTATAGCCACGACGATGCCAAGATGAACCAGATTACCGTGGCCGAAATCGGGTCGGGAGGATTGACACCGGCATTTTATTACCAACTACTGCACAATTCCTACCAAAAGAGCGCGGCGGCAAAGAACAAATTGGGCTTTCGCACGGCGGCGGGTATCAACCTTTACAACCAAGTGGACGATGCAGAGGCATTGGATTCTGCCATGACCCAACGTGCCCGGATTGAGGCCTTGAACGTGACCGACCGAAGCGGCGGTGCGTTAGACGTGGCCTGGCTGGCCGAGGGCGAAAAGGTCAATGCCGCCTTGGAGAACTTCGAGCGGAACATACGGCGGATTACGGAAGCCGGGGGCAGCAGCCGTGAGCAGGAACTTTGGGAGGATTGCTACCGGATGTACCAATGCGCGGTCAAGGCAGTGCAGGAAGCCTATATGCCCAATTCGGAGCGCAAGAAACAGTACCTCCGCATCCATGCGGACATTATCCGCAAGAATGAAACCTTAGTGCGTTACTTGGTGCGGCTGGCCAACTCGGTCAAAGTGGCGGAACTGTTGGATGCTTCGGCTACTATTGAAGACCGTCGGGCGCAGATTGCCATGTCTGCCATGAACCGTTGGCGGGAAGCCGGGTGGCGGATAATGGGGAATTAAACTGATGGTAGGGATATGAAAGATTCAATAACCAATATATTATATATATAAGACAATGAGCAAGGATAACGCGATTCAGGTGTTCAACCACCCGCAGTTCGGGAGCATCAACACCGTAGAAACAGAGAATGGGAAAGTGCTGTTCAGAGCCAATGATGTGGCAAAAGCATTAGGTTATGTGGAAACAGCCAAAGCGGTACGCACCCATTGCAAGGGGGTGTCCGTTTTGGACACCCCCTATGAGAATCAGCTTGGTACGATTGTCATGCAACCCACCAAGTACATTTCGGAAGCGGATGTTTACCGTTTGGTGATGCGCAGCAAATTGCCCGAAGCGGAGAAGTTTCAGGACTGGGTATGCGAGGAAGTATTGCCGAGTATCCGCAAGCACGGGGGTTATCTGACCGATGCCGCCTTGCAACGGGTAGTCACTGAACCGGACTTCCTGATAGGCCTGGCCAATGCCATTAAGGAGGAGCGGAAAAACCGCCTGGAAGTGGAAGCAAAGTATGAGGAGCAGAAACAGTTAATCGGCAAGCAACAGGAGCAAATAGAGGAATTGGGCAAGCGGACAAGCTACGTGGAACTCGTGCTGCAATGCAAAGGTTTGCTCGACATCACGCAAATCGCGCAGGACTATGGGATGTCTGGGCGGAAAATGAATGCCATACTGCACGAGAAAGGCATCCAGTACAAGGACAACAAGCAATGGATTCTGTATGCAGCCTACAAGGACAAGGGGTATGTGCATAGTGCCACCCTCTCATTAGAAAGCGGAAAATCGGTGATGCGCACCCAATGGACGCAGAAAGGGAGGATGTTCATCTACGAGAAACTGAAAGCGGACGGCATACTGCCGGTAATGGAACGGGAGCAATCCCCAGTGGATAATCAAGCAACAGCATAAGGGCATGGGAGACGACATACTTTCTGATTTCGGCATCCACCTCTTGGAAGAGGAGATTGACGATGTGATATTCCAGACCAACGAGTTCCTTTGTGATGCCACGTTTACAGGCACCCAAGGGCCATTTTGGTGGATTCTCCAAATGTGCATGGCACTGGCCGCCCTGTTTGCCATCATCATGGCGGCGGGTATGGCTTACAAAATGATGGTGAAGAAAGAACCATTGGACGTAATGAAGCTGTTCAAGCCGTTGGCGGTGGCTGTCATCATGTCGTGGTGGTATCCGCCTGCAGATACGGGCATTACCAATAGTGGAAGTAGTTGGTGCGTGTTGGATTTCCTGTCCTATATCCCCAATGCCATCGGTTCGTACACCCACGACCTCTATCAAGCGGAAGCCTTACAGATAACGGACAAATTCGAGGAAGTGCAGCAACTCATTTACGTGCGTGATACCATGTACACCAGCCTGCAGGCACAAGCCGACATTGCCCGTTCCGGCACAATGGATCCGGCATTGGTGGAATCGACGATGGAACAGACCGGTGTGGACGAAGTGACGGAAATGGAGAAAGATGCCAGCCGGTTGTGGTTCACCTCTTTGGTAAGCGGGGCGACCGTCTGCTTGGATAAAATCGTGATGGTAATCGCCTTGATTGTGTATCGAATCGGTTGGTGGGCGACCATATACTGTCAGCAAATCCTGCTGGGTATGCTGACGATATTCGGACCGATACAGTGGGCATTCTCGCTGTTGCCCAAATGGGAAGGTGCCTGGGCCAAATGGATGACAAGGTATCTGACGGTGCATTTCTATGGCGCGATGTTATACTTCGTGGGCTTTTATGTGCTGCTTCTGTTTGACATCGTATTGTGCATCCAGGTAGAGAACCTGACGGCGATAACCGCCAGCGAACAGACGATGGCTGCATATTTGCAGAACTCATTCTTCTCGGCAGGCTACCTGATGGCCGCAAGCATCGTGGCATTGAAATGCCTGAACCTCGTACCAGACCTTGCGGCATGGATGATACCGGAAGGTGACACGGCATTCAGCACGAGAAACTTCGGTGAGGGCGTGGCGCAACAGGCGAAAATGTCGGCTACCGGGGCTATGCACTCGTTGATGAGATAAAAGATACACAAATGAGTAACGATTATAACGGTTAGGATTATGGTCATAAAAAACTTGGAGAACAAAATCAAATTAGTGGGGATTGTCTGCGTGGCGGTCATCGTAGGATGCGTGGTTATCAGTATGTCGAGCATCTGGACGGCACGGGGCATGGTGGCAGACGCACAACAAAAAATCTATGTACTGGACGGTAATGTGCCGATATTGGTGCAACGCACCTCGATGGAAGAAACACTTGATGTTGAAGCCCGTAGTCATGTCGAAATGTTCCACCACTACTTCTTCACCCTTGCACCGGACGACAAGTATATCCAGTACACGATGGAGAAGGCGATGTATTTGGTGGACGAAACCGGATTGGCGCAGTACAATACCTTGAAAGAAAAAGGATTCTACAACAACATCATGGGCACGAGTGCCGTGTTCAGCATCTTTTGTGACAGTATCAAGTTTGACAAGGAAAAGATGGAGTTTACCTATTACGGCCGGCAACGTATTGAACGGCGCACCAGCATTCTGATGCGCGAACTGGTTACGGCCGGGCAACTGAAACGTGTACCCCGGACAGACAATAACCCGCATGGGCTGCTGATTGTGAATTGGCGTACTTTGCTCAACAAAGACATTGAGCAACGGACGAAGAACAACTACTAAATGAAGAATGAAGAGTTAAGAATGAAGGATTTAAACACTGAAATAATCAAGCTATGGGATGGAAGAAACTGATTTTCGGGGAGAAGATGCCGGACAAGGATGACCCGAAGTATGAGAAACGGTATAAGAAGGAAGTGGAAGCAGGAAAGAAAGCCGCCCGTTTTCTGCGGATAGACAAGATGGCAGGGTGTGCGCAACGATTTGCCTGCAAGCATCCGAGATGGTTTCTCGGTATCGTGTTCGGCATCGTGTTGGGATGCCTCGCACTCAATGTGTGCAGGGTGGTATCAATATGCACCATGCCTGACAATGGCAAGCAAGCCACAGCCACCGAGCGGCAGGAGATTCTTTTGAAACAAAAACAACCTACGCATGATGATAACAGACAGGATTAATTTCAGGCAGCCGAAGTATGTGCTGCCGGCCATCCTCTATCCGCTGCTGTTGGTGACGGGGTATTTGGTGATGGATATTTTCAATACAGAAGTGGCAGAAATGCCTTCCGCCTTGCAAACCACCGAATACCTGAACCCGGAATTGCCGGAAGCTCAGATGCGCGATGACGGCATAGGCGGCAAGTATGAGAGCATGGTCAAGTCCTACGGCCGGATACAAGACTATTCCGCCGTGGAAAACATTGAACGGAACAACAATGAAACAGAGAAAGAAGATTACGATTCCCGCTATAGCGATGAAGACCTTGCCCTGCTCGATTCGGAAGCAGCCGCAAGGTCGGAAGAACTGGAACACCTGCGTGAGATGCAGGAACGCCTGCGGCAAAGTGCCGAGAGAGGCGAAGCGATGGTGGCGGATTCCACCGGGGTGCAACCGTTGAGCGAGGAAGAACGCCTTGCGCGAAGTGAGCAGCGACGCAAAGAGGCTTTGACCGAGTTGGACAAGGCACTGGCAGAAGCCAGAAAGCAAGGGCAAAAAGGATTGCAGGACGTGGACAGCACGGACGCGGAGAGCCTTGCCCCCACCGGCAGTGTCGCCATAGGCGGCAAGGTGGAAATTAATGAACAGGCCGTGAACGAGCTTGCCGAGAATGCAGAGAGCGAGCAGGTGGTGAAAAAGGTGAAGACTTCTTCGGATTACTTTAACACCTTGGCCGAAAACGAGCCTGAACCCAGATTGATAAAAGCCATCATCGATGAGAACATCAAGGCCGTGGAAGGCTCGCGGGTGCGGTTGCGCCTGTTGGACGACGTGGAGATAGACGGCAAGGTGGTGCCGAAAGGCTCGTACCTGTATGCCACGATGAGCGGCTTCGGCAGCCAGCGCGTGAAAGGCAGTATCAAGAGCCTGTTGGTGGAGGATGAACTGGTAAAAGTGAATCTGTCGCTCTACGACACGGACGGGCTGGAAGGACTTTATGTGCCGAGCAGTTCCTTCCGTGAAACCACACAAGATGTGGCCTCCAATGCCCTCGGCAGCACGATGAGCATCAACAACGGCTCTACCGGGAACACTTTCGCACAATGGGGGATGCAAGCCATACAGAACGCCTACCAGCGCACGAGCAATGCTTTGTCGAAGGCTGTCCGCAAGAACAAGGCGAAACTGAAATACGGCACGTTCGTCTATTTGGTGAACGGCAGGGAGAAAAGGAACTGACATACGATGTAACAAATAAACAAACTAAAAATGAAACTGATAGCAAAAGTGATGCTGCTTGTTGCCACATGGATTACCGCAAGCTCGGCACAGGCCCAGCAAACCTACAACGAAATGGAACAACTGACGGTGAACGAGCAGGTGACGACCGTCATCACCGCCACCGAGCCCATCCGCTTTGTGGATATTTCCACTGACAAGATAGCGGGTGACCAGCCCATTAACAATACCATCCGCCTGAAACCGAAAGAGGCCGGGCATGAAGACGGCGAGGTGCTGGCCATCGTCACCATCGTGACGGAACGCTACCGTACCCAATACGCCTTGCTCTACACCACCCGGATGCAGGAAGCCGTAACGGACAAGGAGGTGCAGCCCATGGAAATGACCGCCTACCGTAACCCGGCGGTGTCGCTCTCCACCGAGGACATGTACCGCTTTGCCCGGCAGGTGTGGCTGTCGCCCGCCCGCTACCGCAACGTGAACCGCAGGCAACACCGCATGACCATGCGCCTGAACAACATCTATGCCGTGGGCGACTACTTCTTCCTTGACTTCTCCATCGAGAACAGGACGAATATCCGCTTTGACATCGACGAAATCCGCGTCAAATTGGCGGACAAGAAGGTGTCGAAAGCCACCAACTCACAAGTTATCGAACTGGAGCCGGAGATGAAATTGAAGCAACGTAGTTCGTTCCAACATGGTTACCGCAATGTGCTGGTCATAAAGAAAATGACTTTTCCCAATGACAAGGTGCTGACCATCGAGGTGAGCGAGAAACAGATTTCGGGGCGTACCATTGCTTTGAACATCGACTATGAGGACGTGCTTTGCGCGGATAGTTTTAATGAGGCTTTATTACAGGAGGAATAGAGGAAATGAAGAATGTAGAATTAAGAATGAAGAATTTGGCTGTGCCAAAGGGCTTAGTCATATTGGCATTCATGTTAGTAGCCACTTTGCCGGGTTTTGCCGATGACCGGCAAGGACGCATCCAAATCGGTACAGGCCTGCTGTATGAGAGAGGGCTGGACTTGACGGTGGGTTACGAGTATGAAACGAACTACCACCATGCGTGGGAGTTCTTCGGAAATGTCTATCTGAAATGGGACGAATGTGAGGATTGCAAGCATATTTGCCCCGAATCGTTCTGGAACCACTACAACACTTGGGGCGTGGGTGCGGCCTACAAGCCTTGCGTGTTCCGCAGCCGTAACCATCATGGCAATTTGCGGTTGGGCGGGTCGCTCGGCTCGGACAGAAACAAGGTACTGGGCGGCATTCATGTGGGCTATGAACACAGCTATGCGTTGCGCAAGGGCTGGAAACTGTTTTGGCAAGCCAAGTGCGACTTGATGATAAAAGGGGAAGATTTGTTTCGGACAGGTATTGTCATCGGCGTGAAGATACCCACGAAATAAGAGATTGGCACACAGATAATACAGATTAAACAGATTCTCGCAGAATGGAGTATTCATCTATATATATTATTATAAGGTATGCAAACGAGAACGATTAAAACAAGAATAGCGTGTGTGGCGGTCGTGGCCATGTTGGGTGTTGGCTTGACCGGTTGTGACGGGCATCACGACCCGTTGGACACCTCGATGAAAGTAGGACACATACTTTGTACGGACGGCAAGACACGAAGCTACGAGGATTATGTGGCTTCCGGCAAGGAGGCGATAGCTGTGGTGTTCCATGTGAACCGCAATGAAGAAATGAGTGGCACTGGCTATGCGGTCTATCTGCATGACCTTCCTCCGGAAGCCTTTGCTGACAGTTTGGGCATTTCGCAAGGAACGTCTGCTGACTTGACGGCTTACGATGGGAACGAGAATACCTTTGCCCTGTATGACACAGACGATGTTTCTTCACCTATGGCCATGCAGGTATTCGATATGTGGCGGTACGGACAGAGTGCCTACGTGCCTTCGGTGGCGCAAATGCGGCTGCTTTATGCTGCCAAGGCATCTATCAATCCTTACATCAAGTCTTGCGGTGGTGAACCGCTGCCCGATGATGCCGATGAATGTTGGTACTGGACGAGTACGGAAGTAGAAGGACAAGAAACCGCCAAAGCATGGCTGTTCTCGATGGGGAGCGGTGCCATACAGGAAACACCCAAACTGCAAGGGCATAAGGTGCGGGCGATAGTCACTTTGTATAATGAAGAATGAAGAACGAAGAATTATTGCACGTTTGTAAATTGGACCCAAATATAGAAAGGAAACATGGAAGAAAGTAAGGAACTGCAAGGGGCTTATAAGATATTTCGGACAGTGGTGTATGTGTCGGTGTTGGTGGAGTTCTTCATGTACGCCATCGACCCGGCAGTGCTCGACCACTGGAACGGTATCGTGTGCGATGTGCATGACCGCATGAAGACATGGCTTATCTACCACGACGGAAATCTCGTTTACAGCAAGGTGGCAACCGTCCTGCTGATTTGCATTACCTGCGTGGGTACGCGTAACAAGAAACATTTGGAGTTCAATGCCCGGAGGCAGGTGCTATACCCGTTGGTGAGCGGCATCGGTTTTTTGGTGCTGTCTGTTTGGCTTTACAATCATCCGATGGAACTGCTTGTTTATTCCCTACGTTTGAATGTCATCTTCTATATGGCGGCATCCGTAATGGGTACTATCCTTGTCCATGTGGCACTCGATAATATCTCCAAGTTCTTGAAAGAAGGCTTGCTGAAAGACCGTTTCAACTTGGAAAATGAAAGTTTCGAGCAATGCACGGAGTTGGTGGAGAACAAGTATTCGGTGAATGTACCCATGCGCTATTATTACAAAGGCAAATTCCGCAAGGGATGGGTGAATATCGTCAATCCTTTCAGAGGAACATGGGTGGTCGGCACTCCAGGTAGCGGAAAAACCTTTTCCATCATCGAACCATTTATCCGACAGCACTCCGCAAAAGGCTTTGCCTTAGTAGTTTACGATTATAAGTTCCCCACTTTGGCGACCAAGCTGTATTACCATTACAAGAAGAACCAGAAGCTGGGGAAATTACCAAAGGGCTGCAAGTTCAACATCATCAACTTTGTGAACGTGGAATACAGCCGGAGGGTGAACCCGATACAGGCAAAGTACATCCCCAACCTCGCTGCTGCCAGCGAAACGGCAGAAACGCTATTGGAATCTTTGCAGAAAGGCAAGAAAGAGGGAGGAGGAGGCAGCGACCAATTCTTTCAGACCTCGGCGGTCAACTTTCTTGCCGCTTGTATCTACTTTTTCGTGAACTACGAACGGGAGCCATACGACAAGAACGGGAACAAACTTTATGCGGAAAAAGTGCAGGACAAGGAAACCAAATTCTGGAAGCCCACTGGCGTAGTGCGTGACCGCAAGGGCGGCAACATCGTGGAACCGGCCTATTGGTTGGGCAAGTATTCGGACATGCCGCATATCCTTTCCTTCTTGAACGAGAGTTATCAAACCATCTTTGAGGTGTTGCAGACCGACAATGAGGTTGCCCCGCTGCTCGGCCCGTTCCAGACGGCTTTCCAGAACAAGGCGATGGAGCAGTTGGAGGGTATGATAGGCACGTTGCGTGTCTATACTTCCCGATTGGCCACCAAGGAATCTTATTGGATATTCCATAAGGACGGGGACGACTTCGACCTGAAGGTGAGCGACCCGAAAAACCCCAGCTATCTGCTGATAGCCAACGACCCGGAAATGGAAAGCATCATCGGAGCATTGAACGCCCTTATCCTGAATCGACTGGTAACCCGTGTGAATACCGGGCAGGGCAAGAACGTGCCCGTGAGCATCATCGTGGACGAGCTGCCCACGCTGTATTTCCACAAGATAGACCGTCTGATAGGTACGGCGCGAAGCAACAAGGTGAGCGTGGCGTTGGGATTCCAAGAGTTGCCGCAGTTGGAGGCAGACTACGGGAAGGTAGGTATGCAGAAGATTATCACTACAGTAGGTAATGTCGTATCTGGTTCTGCCCGATCCAAGGAAACCTTGGAATGGCTGAGCAACGACATCTTCGGCAAGGTCGTGCAACTGAAAAGAGGCGTGACCATTGACCGGGATAAGACCAGCATCAACCTGAACGAAAACATGGACAACCTCGTGCCCGCCTCGAAAATTAGCGACCTGCCTACAGGATGGATATGCGGGCAGGTCGCCCGTGACTTCGTGAAGACCAAGACCGGCATGGGTGGAAGCATGAATATACAGGAAGCCGAGGAGTTCAAGACCTCGAAATTCTTCTGTAAGACGGATTTCGATATGGAGGAAATCAGGCAGGAGGAAGCCGGGTATGTGCCGCTGCCCCAATTCTATACTTTCCCGTCGAAAGAGGAAAAAGAACGTATCTTGTACAAGAACTTCGTTCAGGTGGGGATGGATGTGAAGGAGATGATTAAAGACGTGGTGAACCGCCGCGGGGCGAAATGATACTTCAACAATAAAATATCAATGTTATGACAACATCAGTAAAAGCTAAATTCAGACCCTCGCGGGTAAAAGGGAAAACAGGAGCCGTCTATTTCCAAGTGATTCACGACCGTATGGCACGGCAAATTAGTACAGGTTATAAACTTTTCCCCGAAGAATGGAAAGATGGAGAAGTGGCACTCCCTGAACAAAATCCGGAACGCAGTTGCTATTTGGCGGAAATAGCACAGAACCTGCAGAATATGAGGAAGCGAATCGAAGCGATAATCCACCGTTTGGACGAGTCGGGCAAGCCGTATTCTGCGGACGAAGTGGTGGCGGCTTACCTGTTGCCCGATGATGACGAACACTGCCTTCGCGCGTTTTCCCACAAACTGGTGGAACATCTGAAACGCACGGGAAAGCACCGCCTCGCCGAGACCTACACTTCATCCGTGAACAGTTTCCTGCGTTTCCGTGGTGAACAAGGCGACATCCGTCTGGATGAAATAGATGAAGAACTGGTTAAAGAGTATGAATATTACCTGCTTGAAGATTGCGGATTGTGCAGGAATACCTCTTCGTTTTACAACCGTAACCTGCGGGCCATCTACAACCGCGCCGTGAAAAAGAAACTTACCATAGACCGGCACCCCTTCGCGGAAGTTTATACCGGCGTGGACAAGACCGCCAAGCGGGCCATCTCTATCCAAACCGTCAAAGAAATCAAGGACTTGGATTTGAGCAGGAATGCCGAAATGGCGTTTGCCCGCGACCTCTACCTGATGAGCTTCGACCTGAGAGGCATTTCGTTCGTGGACTTGGCCATGCTGGAAACCGGGCAATTGAAAAACGGCTACTTGACCTATTCCCGCCAAAAGACCCGGCAGAAGCTCGAAATCAAATGGGAGAAACAGATGCAGGAGATAGTTGACCGCCACCACGTGGAGGGCTCCCGCTATCTATTGCCAATCCTAAGCGAAGAAAGGGGCGACATACGGAGGCAATACCTGAATGCCCTGCACCGGATGAACGTCCAGCTGAAAAAAATTGGCAAACTCGTAAACTGCCCCATTCCGCTGACAACCTACACGGCGAGGCATTGCTGGGCCAGTGCTGCCTATCGGCTGAACATACCCACCCCGTCAATCAGCCAGGCATTGGGGCATGATTCGGAAAAGACCACACGCATCTACTTGAGTTCCTTGGATAACCAGGTGATTGACGATGCGAACCTGACTGTCATTCGCGCAGTCTATGCACGATAACCTACAGATTAAACAGATAAGTTAGATTGGCATAGATTTGTCCTATCTATCTTTCGGACTGCTGATTTTGCTGACAATTTCCCTGCGCATCCACTGGCTAATCATGTTTGGTGGATGCGCCAAACTGTTATTGCCTACCTTGAATGGAAAAAGGTAAAGATGAATAGAAAATGACGATTGTCAGCAAATCAAGACATCGTACACAGAATTTATGCAAGATGAGATATAAAGAAGAGTGTTCTTTTGCAGATGGAGAAGGAATTTTTGTTGAGTAAAATGAGGTATCTCTCTTTAAGAGATGGATTTATGCGTTGCAAAGATACAAAAAATACTATGAAATCCATAATGTGCCAAATAAAATCTGTTCAAGCTATCTCAATTTTTATGTATCTGCCTGGCAAATGTAAGCAATTTGTTGAGAAACAGTCGCTTTTTTAATCTGTAAATAGCTGATATTCAAAGTTGATATCCATCGGACACATCTCTTAAAGAGAGATGTACCGAATTCGGCATCACGTACTGGTTTTAGGGTTTTAAGCCACAGCATGTTTATCCGGGAACAGGATAGCTATAGGACAAGAAACCACTTGTGGTAGAAGTTTTCGGAAGATTGGGCTTAATATGCCAAGGGGGTATTAAAATTCTTGAATTGTTGAGCAAATCTAACCATCTCTTAGCAAGAGATATACGCAGGTGCAAAGGTATAAAAAATATCAAATAAAACAGTAAGAATGAGCAAAAAAGATTCATTTGACACCTATTTTGATGTTTGACAGAACTTGTTTTTGTCTAACAGATGTTGAGTGATGGATAATTGTGGATTTCTTTTCTGTACTGATTTACAACAACCTTAATGCTTGTGATTCCAAAAGATACATCTCTTGCTAAGAGATGTACCGCATTGGAGTTGAAATGCAAACTCCACTAAATGATAAACTGACTAAGCCTGAATAGGCAAAGTATGAATAATGTGGAAACGGGTGAAACACCCGAACTTTTTGAGGGGGTAGGCATAACTGCTTGTGTTTCAGTAAATCACAAACACTTGCAGGATTCAGAGAATTGCCCTTCGCTCAACAGGCAGTTGATAATCGTCACCTGACAATTTCTTTTCTTGTGAGAAGTAACCAATATAATAAGGTAGGGGTTATGGATATAACGCAGCTTACGACAGATGAAAGGCAGTGGTTCGTGATGCGCGACCTCAAACGGAGAAACGCCAAACAACCTGCCTACCTGATGTTCAAGGACAAGGGGATAGAGTTCTTTACCCCGATGGTGCATAAGCTGCTTACCATTCATGGGAAAAGAGAAGACCGGGAAGTACCTTTCATGCAAGACTTGCTTTTCGTCAAGGAAACAAAGGAAAAACTCGACATTATAGTTGAAGCCATCCCCACGCTGCAATACCGCTACAAGTTAGGTGTACAGCACACCCCCATTGTAGTAAGGAACACAGACATGGAACGCTTTATCAAGGCTGTAGAAGCCACAGAAAATCCCAAATATTACCGACCGGAGGAAATAACCCCGGATATGCTGAACCGCAAGATACGTATCATCGGAGGACAACTGGATGGCTATATTGGAACCTTGGTTACTACACGGGGTTCCAAAACAAAACGGCTCTTGGTGGAACTGCCCATGTTGTTGGCAGCGGCAGTGGAAGTCAATACGGAGTATATCCAGCTCATATAAATATTTAGAAAGGAATGACATGAATTCATCGGTGGTTGAACTGATTGAATTGATAAATGGTCATATACCCGACATCTTGTTCATGGAGGCAAGTAACTTGTCGCAAATCTACCTTTACCGTGCAGATGACTATTGGGTGGCATTCGAACGGTCTGCGTTTCTCCTTTGCCGTGCCTATGCCGATTCTATTATTACTCCGATGAAAGTAGCCAATGCACCGACTCCAATTGTCATGGCAAGTGTAAAGGTTAAGAATATGTTGGAGGCCACACGTAATTTGCATTGCCTAAGAGATACGGAAAAATTGCGGATTTATGATGCAAGAAATCTTTCTTGCAACAACGCTTCATTCAGCAGATGGCATAACTGGAAAGTAAAGAATATCGTCTGCTATTTATCACGGAAAAAACGCATGGAATCTTAACAGTTCCATTTCCCTTATAGCCAGACAATCATGACATATCATTTATGAATTATGTGTTTTTATTGACATCCTGGTTATTGGCATTGGTGCTTGGGATGGCAATCGTTCCCAAAATCCTGCTGATTTCCTACAAGAAACGCTTGTTCGACATACCGGACGAGCGCAAAGTGCATACCATACCCGTCCCTCGGCTTGGCGGGTTGTCTTTTTTCCCAGTGATACTCATCACCATGTGCCTTATGCTCGGCATACGCTATTATTGGGGTTATCCCATAGAGAACCTTTCGCCCAATGTAGTGCTTTATGAGTTCCTATTCTTCGCGGTTGGTTGCATGACGCTTTACCTGACGGGCGTGACAGACGACCTTATTGGGGTAGGCTACCGCTACAAGTTCCTCGTGCAGATTGCCGCCGCCTTGTTGCTGGTATGGTCGGGAGAATGGTTCAACTCTTTGGGTGGCTTGTTCGGTATATACGACCTGCCGGTATATATCGGTGTTCCCGTCACCCTGTTTGTGGTGGTTTACATCACTAACGCCATCAACCTGATAGACGGCATTGACGGACTGGCTTCCGGTCTGTGCTGCATCGCGCTTGTTGTGTTGGGAGGTATGTGTACTTTCCAAGAAGAATATGTTTTTGCCATGCTTGCCTTTACCACTTTCGGTGTTATCGTTCCGTTTTGGTTCTACAATGTCTTCGGCAATGCCAAGCGCGGCCACAAGCTGTTTATGGGCGATGCCGGGAGCCTCACATTGGGCTATATCGTCAGTCTGTTGATCATCCACCTCAGCCGTATTGACATGAACGAAGGTGAGGCAGGTCAAGTCAACTTGGTATTGGCTTTTTCCACGCTTATCGTGCCCTTGTTTGACGTGGTAAGGGTGGTGATGCACCGTGTACGGGAAGGTAAGAACCCGTTCATGCCGGATAAGAACCATTTCCACCACAAGCTGCTACGCACGGGAATGCACCCCCGCATGGTGATGGTGACCATCCTGTTTGTAGCCTTATCCTTTATAGGAGTCAATTGGGCATTGGCCGGCTTATTAAATATTACGCTGCTATTGATACTGGATATTGTCCTGTGGACTTTGATGCAGTTGGGTATCAACAGAGCTATTAAGCGGCATAAGAAAACGTTGGGCAGATGATGTATTAAAATGAAAATTAGTTATAGAATGAAGAGATACAAAACAGCATGTACTTTGTTCCTTTTAATTATTGGAACGGTATTTTTAAGTTCCTGCGGGTCATCGAAGCAGGTTGTCTATTTCCAAGACCTGAGACCTGGAGAGAGTGAGGTAAAATTGCCGGAGGTTCAGGCGATAACTGTGCAACCGGAAGACAAGATTTCGATTATTGTCAACAGCCGCGACCCGCAGTTGACCAACCTGTTTAACCTGCCTTATGTAACGCAGCAATTGGGCTCGACCTCAGAACTCGGCACATCAAACAATAGTCGTGGCGTTTCGGGCTATACCGTGGATTCCAATGGCGAGATAGATTTCCCCGTGCTTGGGAAAATCTATGTGGCCGGAAAGAAACGCGAGGAGATAGCAGCATATATCAAAAATGAATTGGTGCGCGAAAACTTGGTGAAAGACCCCGTCGTCACAGTGGAGTTCATGAACCTGTGCGTGTCTGTGTTGGGCGAGGTAAATGCCCCCGGGCGTTTCAGCATCGACCGCGACCGGCTGACCGTTCTCGACGCTCTGAGTATGGCGGGTGATCTGACCATCTATGGCAACCGAAACAAGGTGATGGTGCTGCGGCAGGAAGACGGTGTGCAACGTGTGTATGGCATCGACCTCACCTCGGGTGAGCATGTCTATACCTCCCCAGCCTACTACCTGCAACAGAACGATGTGGTGTATGTGGAACCGAACAACGTGAAAGCCCGGCAGTCCACCGTGAACGGCAACAACGTGCGTTCCACCTCGTTCTGGATATCATTGGCCTCGCTGTTGACCTCGGTGGCCATACTCATATTCAATTAGATTTAAGTATTAGAGACAAGTGATTAAGTAGAAGCATGGCAACTCAAAACAATCCTGCAAGACCCAAACAAGCGGACGACCTTATCCGCATACAAGACCTTTTTTACCTTTGTCTTAACAAATGGTATTGGTTCGTCATTTCCTTGGCCGTGACCATCGGTGTGGCAGTCGTTTACCTGCTGACTACTCCGCCCGTCTATACCCGCTCGGCCTCACTGCTCATCAAGGAGGACAGCAAAGGAAACTCGATGAGCGATGCAGCCGGAGTGCTTGGCGATATGAACCTGTTCCAGACCAGCACCAACGTCAACAACGAAATACAATCGTTGCAGTCGCCATCGGTGATGCTTGACGTGGTAAAACGCCTCCACCTTGATATCAACTATTATACGGACGGCGGTTTTTATAAGAAAGTGTTATATGGAGGAACTTGCCCATACTCTGTATCATTCAATGATTTGCAGGACAATGAGAGCGTTTCCTTTACCGTTAATCCAAGTTCCATAGGGCAAGTGAAATTGACGGACTTCGTACATAATGGGGAAGATGTTGATGGAGAAGTGACAGCTACGCTGAACGATACGGCAGATACGCCTATAGGAAAACTTTCCATAAAGGCAATGAACGATACCGTGACCTATCAAGAACCGGTTTATGTAACTCGTATAAGTTATCAAGCTGCTACAAGTGCCTATGCTTCCAACCTTTCGGTCGCACTGAATGATGAAAAATCAACGGTTGTCAACCTTACGTTCACCGATGTATGTACCCAGCGGGCAGAAGACGTGCTGAACACGGTCATTGCTGTTTACAATGAGAACTGGATAAAGGACAAGAACCAGATTGCCGTCAGCACATCGGCTTTCATCAGTGATCGCTTGGGGGTAATCGAACAAGAATTAGGCAATGTGGACGAAAACATATCATCATACAAGAGCGAGCATCTCCTGCCCGATGTGCAGGCAGCTGCAAGCATGTACATGGCGCAGAGTAGCGAGACCAATGCGCAAATACTGGCTTTAAACACGCAACTGTCGATGGCCAGATATATCCGCAACTACCTGACCAATGCCACCAGTAAAAACCAGTTGCTCCCGGCAAATTCGGGCATTGAAAGCCCCGGTATCGAGCAACAGATTGCCAATTACAATACCGCGCAGTTGCGTCGCAACGACTTGGTGGCAAATAGCAGCGAGAAAAATCCGTTGGTTATTGACATGGATCAGTCTCTTGAAAACATGCGCCATGCCATCGTTACCTCTATCGACAATCATATTACTACGCTCAATACACAACTCCGTTCTTTGCGCCAAAGCGAACAGCAGACTACGGCGCGGATTGCTGCCAACCCCACACAAGGGAAATACTTGCTCTCTGTGGAACGTCAACAGAAGGTAAAGGAAGCCCTCTACTTATTCTTGTTGCAGAAGCGAGAAGAAAATGAACTGTCACAGGCGTTCACTGCCTACAACACTCGTGTCATCACGCCGCCGTCGGGCAGCATGATACCCACCGCTCCGGTCAAGAAGAACATCGCCTTGGTTGCGATAGTCCTCGGTTTGCTTATCCCGGTGGTCATCGTCTTTATTCGCGAGAACATGAATACCAAGGTGCGCGGGCGCAAGGACTTGGAGTCGCTCTCCCTACCATTCGCCGGGGAAATTCCGTTGGCCGTCAGTGGCAAGGGGAAGAAAAAAGTCCATAATGCGAAAAAGATAGTTATCAGGCAAGGGAACAGGGATATTGTCAACGAGGCGTTCCGAGTGCTACGCACCAACCTTGAGTTCATGCTCGATGCCAAGACCGACGGCAAAGCAAGCGTCACACTGTTCACTTCTTTCAACCCAGGCAGTGGCAAGACTTTCCTGACAATGAATACGGCAGCTACCTTCGCACTGAAGGGCAAGCGGGTATTGGTTATCGACGGAGACTTGCGACGCGGCTCAGCATCGGCCTACTTGGGTTCGCATTATAAAGGATTGAGTGACTACTTGGGCAAACGGGAAAACGGTTTGGACGGCTTGATACAGGAAAACCCCGATATTCCGGGCTTCTTCCTGCTGCCAGCAGGCACTATCCCTCCCAACCCGACCGAACTGCTGGCCGAGCCGCTGTTCAAGGAAATAATTGAGCAATTGCGGGGTCATTACGACTACATTTTCATCGACTGCCCGCCCATCGACATCGTAGCCGACACGCAAATCATCGAGAAGCTGACCGACCGCACCATCTTCGTGGTACGCGCCGGGCTGTTGGAACGCGATATGTTGCCCGAACTGCAACGCATGTATGACGAGAAGCGTTTCAAGAATATGGCACTCCTGCTGAACGGTACGGAAGGTGGCGGCAACCGCTATGGCTACCGTTACGGGTACAAATATGGTTACAAGTACGGCTACGGTAGCAAAAGTTACTATGGCTCGACAAAGTAAAGATTAGGGAACAATGTGGCCATTCCGAAAGAAACAGACGTTGGAAGAAAGCGGATTTTTCCGTGGTTTCACGGACTGGCATAGCCATATTCTGCCTGGCGTGGACGACGGTGTGCAAACAATGGAAGAAGCCCTGCAAATCCTCGCCGAATATGAGCGATTAGGTGTAAAAGAAGTGTGGCTCACGCCGCACATCATGGAGGACATACCTAACACTACGGGACATTTGCAAGAACGCTTTGCCCAATTGCGATCAGCCTATCAAGGGAAAGTCATCCTACACCTTGCCGCTGAGAATATGTTAGACAATCTGTTCGAGGAACGTTTGACGAAGAACGATTTTCTTCCTATTGGTAACAACGGCGACCATCTTTTAGTGGAAACAAGTTATTTCAATCCTCCTATGGGATTACGAAACATACTTCTACGCATCAAGGCTAAAGGTTATTACCCAATATTAGCACATCCTGAAAGATACGTGTACATGGGGAAAAACGAATACAAGCAACTGAAAGAAATGGGAGTAAAGTTCCAGCTTAATCTGTTTTCTCTTAAGGGAATGTATGGGAAAGATGTAAAGAAAAAAGCAAAACATTTGCAAAAGTTAGGAATGTATGAATATTTTGGAACAGATTTACATAAACTGGAAACCTTATATATAAATAAGTAGACTATGGGAAGGAGTGATGATATAAAAGAACCCTGCGCAGGGAAATGGTGGTTTATTACTATAGGATTATGTTTACTGATTAGTATAGGAGGTTTCTTTTTAACATTATATTTATCACAGAAAACAAGTTTATTCCCAACAGGTGATGATGATTGTGCACCTGCACTATTTGGTGATAGTTTTGGAGCAGTTAATGCTCTAATTTCTGCTTTTGCTTTTGCTGGTATGATTGTTACGTTTGTTTTGCAGCGTTACGAATTAAGTATGCAAAGGAAGGAGTTAGAAGCTCAACGGATGGAATTTTCTTCTCAAAACGAAACATTACGGTTACAGCGCTTTGAAAACACTTTTTTCAATATGATGGAATTACAGCAAAGCATAGTGAACGATTTGTATGTTATGGATTCGGATAAAGAATTTGTAACAGAGGATAACCCAAATGATTTTTCAAGAATTTCAAAAGAAGAAGTAGTTATCCCTAATGAATATCGGGGTCGCAATTTATTCTATTATGCTTTTCATATCAATAAACATTACATCGAACCTACTCATAAAGAAGTAAATGGCTTATGGGGTGTCTTACTGGTAAAAGGGAAGTGTGCTTTTGATGATTACTATACGACTACAGTATTTGATCATTATTTTAGGCATTTATATACTATTCTCAAATTTATTAAACAAAATGAATGGTTGGGCAAAAATGAGCAATATAAATATGCCACTTTTGTAAGAGCAACGCTATCGCGGTATGAATTAGTTATGCTGTATTATAATGGATTCTTTCATCCCAAGATGAAATCTTTAATGGAGGAATATTGTCTGTTAAATAATTTGCGCCGAGAACTTCTCCCTCTTTGTTATGAAAATCGCCGATTTTTAAACGGATTGGGTATTTCAGACGTAACAGCATTAAGAGAAAATAATTTTTCAGGTAGCGATTTTGAATTTTTTCTCACAGATAGGAAAGGTGACTATAATAAGTATTTCTTAGGTGCTTTTTATACAAAAGAAGAACGGGAAATGGGTAAGGAACTTTTATCAAGGTGGAATGCCTATATAAATAGCATTGTTGATGTAAAAAAATACAATAATTGAATTTGTTAAAATGAAAGGAATCGTACTTGCAGGAGGGTCGGGTACACGGTTGTATCCCATCACGAAAGGCGTGAGCAAGCAGTTGTTGCCAATATATGATAAACCGATGGTTTATTATCCCATTTCGGTGTTGATGTTGGCAGGGATAAGGGAGATATTGATTATATCCACACCACAAGATTTGCCGGGTTTCCGCCGCTTGCTCGGAGATGGCAGTGATTATGGAGTGCGTCTGGAATATGCCGAACAGCCATCACCTGATGGCTTAGCACAAGCATTTATTATTGGCGAAAGTTTCATTGGTAGTGATTCCGTTTGCTTGGTACTTGGTGATAATATATTCCATGGAACAGGTTTTTCTGCATTATTGAAAGAAGCAGTAAAGAATGTTGAGGACAATAGTAAAGCGACAGTCTTCGGATATTGGGTCGATGATCCGGAACGGTATGGTGTGGCTGAGTTTGATACCGAAGGCAACTGCCTGTCTATTGAAGAGAAGCCTGCCAATCCCAAGTCTAATTATGCTGTGGTTGGCTTGTATTTTTATCCCAATAGTGTGGTAGATATAGCAAAGCATATCAAGCCATCGGATCGTGGCGAACTTGAGATTACCACTGTCAATCAAGAATATCTACAACGTGGGAGTTTGAAAGTGCAGACACTTGGTCGTGGTTTTGCTTGGCTCGACACGGGTACTCACGATTCACTTGCCGATGCATCGATTTTCGTGGAAGTGATTGAGAAACGTCAGGGATTGAAGATTGCCTGTCTCGAAGGCATCGCTTATCGTAGGGGATGGATTTCCAAGGAGCGTATGGAACTGTTGGCTAAGCCTATGCTTAAAAACCAATACGGGCAATACTTAATGAAAGTCATCAAGGAAGTGGAGTCAACCGGTAAAGAGAATTTGGATTGATACCCACTGGAATATAGTTTTTATTCGGTCCATTCTTTCTATCTAATCATTCAAGGACAATGGAAATAATCAAGACAGCGATAGATGGCGTGGTGATTATCAAGCCGCGCATATTCACAGATTCGAGGGGATATTTCTTCGAATCGTTCTCACAAAGGGAGTTTGACGAGAAAGTGCGCCCCATTCAGTTTGTGCAGGACAACGAAAGCAAGTCAAGCTATGGCGTGATGCGCGGGTTGCATTATCAGAAGATGCCCTATACGCAAAGCAAACTCGTGCGTTGTGTGCGAGGTAGAGTGCTTGATGTGGCAGTTGACATACGTCGTGGATCACCCACATTTGGTAGGCACGTGGCGGCTGAACTCAGCGAAGATAACCACCTGCAATTGTTCATTCCACGCGGTTTTGCACACGGTTTTGCCGTGCTGAGCGACGAAGCTGTTTTCCAATACAAGTGCGACAATTTTTATGAGCCGCAAAGTGAAGGTGGAATCCAACTGATAGATGACACTCTCGGCATAGATTGGCGCATACCGACCGACCATGCCATCCTTTCGGAAAAGGACATCAAACGAACCAAGTTGGCTGACACGCCGCTTGATTTTGATTATAATGAAGATTTGTATAAGAAATAAACTATGAACATTTTAGTGACAGGGGCTAACGGACAACTCGGCAATGAGATGCGCATAATCGCCCAAACAACAGGCGACCATTACATTTTCACTGATGTTGTTTCGGTCGAAGGGGTTGAAACAGTCTTGCTTGACATTACTGATGCCGATGCCGTTAAACGTATCGTTAAAGAGAATGGCGTGAGGTGCGTAGTGAACTGTGCCGCCTACACGAATGTTGACAAGGCTGAAAGTGATGAAGCTTTGTGCCGCAGGCTCAATGCCGACGCGCCAAGGATATTAGCTGGAACTATGAAAGAGGCCGGGGGATTGCTCGTGCATGTTTCCACCGACTATGTGTTTGGAGGCGACCCCTACAATACTCCATGTCGTGAGGACCAAAAGGGAACTCCGACAGGCGTTTATGGTATGACTAAACTTGAGGGTGAACGGAACGTGCAAGCCTCAGGTTGCGACTATGTAATATTGCGAACGGCTTGGCTGTATTCGGAGTTTGGACGGAATTTTGTTAAGACGATGCTTAACTTGACGGCCACTAAGCCGTCGTTGAAAGTGGTGTTTGACCAAGTAGGAACGCCAACCTATGCCTACGACCTCGCATTGGCCATCAAGACCGTTTTGGCAGATTATACTGCCGAAAATCCCAATGCAGGGTACAGCAAGGCTGGCATCTACCACTTCAGTAACGAGGGAGTGTGCTCATGGTATGATTTCACCAAGAAGATTGCCACGCTGGCCGGCAACACGGCTTGTGACATAGAGCCGTGCCACAGCGACGAATTTCCCAGCCCGGTGAAGCGTCCGGCATATTCGGTGTTAGACAAGACTAAAATCAAGCAAGTGTTCGGTCTGAAGATTCCATACTGGACCGACTCGCTGAAGCAGTGCATGAGCAACATGAGTGCCTTGAAATAACGAGAGGTAATGGAAAAGAAGCGTGACTTGACACTCGACATTGCTAAAGCCATTTGCATCATCCTGATGGTGGTAGGGCATAGTTTTCTCACTCATAATTACTGGCATAATTTCATATATATGTTTCACATGCCATGCTTCTTTTTCATAAGCGGATGGCTGCTGAGCGACAAGTATTTGGCCGACTTGAAGACAGGCTTGATGAGGAAAGCGAAAGGTAGTTACTGGGCGTTTGTCAAGTGGTCGCTGATATTCTTGTTGTTCCACAACTTGTTGGCTCAGTTGCATATTTATGGTGCAAGCTATTCATTGAGGGAATTTGTCATCAAGATTGTCAGGATATTTACATTGACAGGAAGTGAGCAATTACTTGGTGGTTTTTGGTTCTTGATTTCCTTGTTTTGGGCCTCGGTGGCTTCTTTGCTGTTCCTTTGGCTCTTGAACCGCATTGGAAGATTAACAAATATCTGCATTTCGGGGGGGGTGATTTTTGCTCTTCTCTTCGCTGTTGGAGAAAAATGGCTTCCCGTTCATCTGCCACAACAATTTGGATCGCAAACTATGATGGCTACGGCTTTTTACTTGACCGGTTACCTGTCGCGCAGGGTTGGCGTGATGAACCGTTGTGGTTCATCATGGATGGTGTTGTTGTTGGCAATCCCGGCTGTAGCTGCCATGTTCATGGATTTAGGCATGATGACAACCACAGGTTTAGGAATCCTGCCATATTATGTAATTTCAATGTGCGGTACGTTAGGCGTGCTTGGCTTATCGAAGTGGATGGTGCGTCATCGCATATCAATTGCTTTCAAATACGTCGGTGACAAGACTTTATATATTTTAATTTTTCACCTTTTGGCATTCAAGCTGGTCAGCTATGCCTATATCGTTTGCAACGACCTGCCAATCACAATATTGAGCCAATTCCCGGTAATGAATGGCGTACCCTCTTGGCTGTGGGTGGTTTACTTGATTGTAGGCGTGTCTGTGTCGCTACTGATGTGGGAGGTTATAAATAGAATTTCAAATAAAATAAAAACAATAAAAACAAATAGTCAAAATGGAATTTAAACGCAACATTATAGTTACCGGCGGTGCCGGTTTCATAGGCAGCCATGTGGTAAGACTGCTGGTCAACAAATATCCAGACTACCACATTATCAACCTCGACAAACTCACATACGCCGGCAACCTTGCCAACCTTAAGGACATTGAGGACAGGGCTAACTACACGTTTGTGAAAGCCGACATTTGCGACTTTGAGAAGATGCAAGAGCTGATGAGTACTTACCGTGTGGACGGCATCATCCATCTTGCGGCCGAGAGCCATGTCGACCGTTCGATAAAAGATCCGTTCACGTTTGCCCACACCAATGTTATCGGCACGTTGACCTTGCTTCAGGCTGCTAAGGAATACTGGGAAAGCTTATCGGAAGGCTACGAAGGCAAACGTTTCTATCATATCTCGACTGATGAGGTTTATGGCGCGTTGCAGCTTACTAAGCCAGATGGTGTAAAATCGCCATTTACCACTCAGGCCAGCTCGGCACACCATCACGCCTATGGCACGGATTTCTTCACAGAGGAAACTAAGTACAATCCACATTCACCCTATTCGGCATCTAAAGCGTCGAGCGACCATTTTGTCCGTGCTTTTCATGACACATACGGTATGCCGACCATTGTCACCAATTGTTCAAACAACTACGGCCCGTACCAGTTCCCGGAGAAACTGATACCGTTGTTCATCAACAACATCCGCCATCGCATACCATTACCGGTTTATGGCAAGGGAGAAAACGTGCGCGATTGGCTCTACGTAGAAGACCATGCCCGTGCTATCGCTCTTATTTTCCATAAGGGCAAGGTAGCCGATACTTATAACATCGGCGGCTTTAACGAATGGAAGAACATCGACATCATTAAATTGCTTATCAAGACTACCGATCGCCTGCTTGGACGCAAGGAAGACGAAGATATGGATTTGATAACGTATGTCACCGACCGCAAAGGTCACGATTTACGTTACGCCATCGACTCTCGCAAATTGCAACGAGAACTCGGATGGGAACCTTCTCTGCAATTTGAAGAAGGCATTGAGCGCACCGTTCGCTGGTACCTCGACAACCAAGCATGGATGGACAACGTTACCAGCGGCGACTACCAAAGGTATTATGAAGAGATGTATAAAAATAGGTAAAATCAACAATTTGCATGGCATTGTAGCTGTTGATATGTATCTTTTATCGGAGCAAGTGATAAAAATCATCAATTGATATCTTGGAACAAAAGAAAAGTTTAGTAAAGAATACTCTTACTCTATATGCGAGAATGCTAATCTCCATGTTGGTAGGTCTTTATACTTCGCGTATATTGATTAGCCAATTGGGAGTAGTGGATTTCGGCATATATAACGTAGTGGGCAGTATTGTAATATTATTGGGTTTTTTGAATGCGACTTTATCGCTCAGCACCCAACGATTTATCAACTACGAGTTGGGGAATGGTAATTATGAGCGGCTCACGAAAGTGTATTCATCTTCTATTGTTATTCATGTGTTATTAGCGTTATTGGTACTAGTATTCGCCGAGACTGTCGGGTTGTGGTTCCTTAACACACAAATGACAATACCTTCAGATCGTTTGACGGCCGCAAATTACGTATATCAGTTCTCAATACTATCGGCAATGCTTACTTTGACTATGGTACCTCACACTGCCACCATAATCGCGCATGAACACATGAAATCTTATGCAACGATAGGTATAATAGACGTGTTATTGCGGTTTGGAGTCGCCTGTTTATTATACATCATCAATAACGATAAGCTTATTGTGTATGGACTTGCAATGTTTATTGTCGTGGCAGTTGATTACAGCATGTATTTTCTATACTGTAAAAAGAATTTTACGGAATGCCGGTTTTCTTTTTCAAAAGATGCGAGTCTATATAGATCTATGTTGGCATTTTCGGGGTGGAATATTTTCAGCAGCATATCGATGGTGTTGAACGGGCATGTGGTAGGAATAATCCTAAACATGTTTTTTGGTCCAGTCATAAATGCAGCAAGAGGAATTAGCAATCAAGTAAATGGGGCTGTCAGTGGGTTTGTCAGTAACTTTCAAGTTGCAGTGAATCCACGCATAATCCAGTCATATGCATCTAATGAAATGGATGTGTTTTACAGATTGGTAAACCAAAGTGCAAAAATGTCGTTTTTTTTATTGCTTGTTTTGGTAGTTCCGATATGGATTAATATTGATGTGATATTGAAAATGTGGCTGGGATCAGTACCTCAATATGCTGGGGACTTTTGCAGAATAGTATTCATCTCTTCCTTGATAAACACATTTTCATTACCTCTCGCGACAGCAGCTAATGCAAATGGAAATATAAGGCTTTTTCAAACTGCTTGCGGAATATTTGAAATCATGAATATACCGTTGTCGTATGTGTTGCTACGATATGGATGCCAACCAATTGCTGTCTATTATCTTGCTTTGACGATTGTCGTGATAACGCTGTTTGTGCGGTTGTTCGTCTTACGACGACTTATACGTTTTGACGTAAAGCGGTTCCTTTCAAGCATTGTATTGAGGTGTATTGCCATTGCATTAACAGCTTTCGGTGGAATGTATGCTTTATCACAAGTTATTTCCAATACTAATATAGGATGGCTATTATTGTCTGTCATAATGTCTATTCTTTTTACAAGCTCACTCATTATGGCTTTAGGCTTGAACAAAGAAGAAAAGTATTATTTGTTGAATGTCTTAAAAACGAAATTAGGTAGGGGATGAAAACTTCTGTAGTTTTATCTGCATACAATGGAGAAAAATACATTTTGGAGCAGTTGGAGTCCATAAGAATGCAGACTATTCCTGTGGACGAAGTCTTAATTGTAGATGATTGTTCAACCGACAATACTGTTACGATTTGTAGGCAATATATTAAAGAACAAAGCCTCACTAATTGGTCGTTTGTGATTAATTCTCACAATAAAGGGTTTGTCAAGAATTTTCTTGATGGATTTAATGCCGCAACAGGCGAGGTGATATTTGTGTGCGATCAAGATGACCGTTGGAAGCCTAATAAAGTTGAACGAACCATGCAACTTTTTGAACAATATTCAAATGCTCTTTTGGTCTGTTCTGGATTTTCTCGATTCGGGGAAGGAAAAGTTTACAGCTCACATGTTAAAGTACCCCACAGAAAGAGAAATGGCATTAAGCAGGTTGATTTTGACGAATTTTGCGTATTTCATACGTATTTAGGTATGACAATGGCATTTAAAAAAAGTTTATTGATGAATCATTATAGTGATTGCATAAATTATCTGCCCTATGATATTTCTCTTGCTTTCCTCGCTGTTATTGAGAAAGGGTTATATTATGTAGATGAAGTTTTGGTAGATAGGAGATCATATTCTACAAGCACAAGTAATAAGATAGCTTCCGATTGGGTAGAGAAAGAATTTAAAGGCAATAAATTCTTATATGGATTATACCGTGTTATCGGGAACTTGAAGGGTTTTCATGATTATATAATCCGTTTTTGTCCTAATAGTGAATATAAAAAGATAGTTGAGTCATATATTGAAGTTGATGAAATAAGATATCATTATTATAAAAATAAATCTTTTATGCAGTGGAGTAAGAACTGTAGTAAAGTGACAAGATTATTTACTTTTGGCAGATATATAAAAGATGGAATTATCATACTGAAAGAAAAACTGCAATGAAAAAGATTTTATTATTTATCAAACACATAATTAATATTGTTTCATTCTCCATAAGAGATGGTGTTGAATTTGTTAAAATAACCGAAATGGGAGGAGTGAATGATAAGATAACACGTCGCCAATTTGAATTGACAGTTGGCATCCACTCTTTGGAAAAGGGGTTGTCATACAAGACAAAAAAGAAGAGGTTTGGTGAATCCAAGGCAGTGAAACAATTGAGAACCTTGCTTGATTATCTGCGTAACGGTTACCCTCAAAAGTGCTATGCAGTTTTAGAGACAATAGCTGTCGTAAAGGAATACTTGCGTTACAAAGATTCTATTGGAGAAAATAATGCAGAGATAAAGGCTTTGTTTGGTGAATGCAAATCATTGCTGCATGATGTTTCCGATAATTATTGTTCTGCTGGGGTGGAGGTCGTAAAAAAAGATACATTCATGATTAAAGATCAAGAAACGATAGGAACACTATTTAAGAATACAAGAAGCATCCGGAATTTCAACAAAGCAGAGAAAGTCACTGAGCAGGAAATTCTATCGGCTATTGAATTTGCAAAAACAGCTCCGTCAGCTTGCAACAGACAGCCATCTAAGGTATATTATACAATGGACGAGAATAAGAACAAGGAAATAAGCAAATTAGTGCCGGGGAACAGGGGATTTGAAGATGAAATACCTAATTTCCTTGTTGTTACATCGGCTAAGAATTACTTTGGCTTATTTGAGTACAACCAGTGGTATGTAAATGGAGGAATTTTTCTCGGATATTTAAGGTTGGCACTTCGTGCAGTTGGATTGGGGCATTGCATCTTTCAGTGGAGTTTGCAGGCCGATGAAAAGGCATTAAGGAACTTATGCAATATCCCTCAAGGTGAGGCTATCATTGCGATTGTGGGTATAGGGCATTACGCAGATGTGTCAAGTTGCATTAAAGCTCAACGCAAATCCACGAGTGAATATATATATAAATTTTAATCTCATGACAAATAATTCTATAATAGGTTTTTGGGGATTGTCTTTCAACAGTGGAAACATGGGATGCAACGCATTGTCTTATTCCTTTCTCCATATATTAGGGCGTTGCACAACCCAAAAACTTAAGGTATATGTGTTTTATCAAGGTAATGATTTTGACACGAAGTTGCTTTCTACTGACAAGATAACTGTCGTATCAGCTAGTTACAACCCTCGCTCATTATCATCTATGAAAACATTGGTGAAACGTGTAAAGGAGTGTGTAATCTCATTTGACTTTACGGCTGGTGACAGCTTTTCAGACATATACGGAATGAAAGGCTTCATCAAGTCATGTTTATTAAAAAAAATGGCAATGCGTTATTCTGGTAAGTTTGTGTTAGGACCACAGACATATGGGCCATATTATCATAAAATAGCGCAAAAAATAGCTAAGGATATTATTGTTAATGCCGACTACGCTTGTTCGCGCGATAATGCCTCGGCTGAATATGTAAATTCCCTTTTTGGAATAAAAATGGATGTGTTTACCGATGTCGCTTTCGCCTTGCCATTTGTCAACGGGCATACATTGCCCAAAACTAAGAAAAAAGTGGGAATTAATGTTTCGGGATTGCTGTGGCGTGGAGGTTACACAGGTAATAACCAGTTCGGGCTCAAGGTAGACTACCGTAGTTACATCAAAGCATTGATAAAAGAGCTTGAAAAACAGGTAAATATTGATGTGTACATTATCCCTCATGTTGTATCGGTCAATGGTGCAGAGAGCGATTATGCCGTGTCAGAACAAATAGCAAAAGAGTATACTCATGTTCATTTAGCCCCAAGGTTTAACAATCCTATAGAGGCTAAAAGTTTTATTGCGGAAATGGATGTATTCACCGGTGCGAGAATGCATGCCACTATCGGGGCTTTTTCGGCAGGAGTGGTAACGATACCTTTTTCTTACAGCCGAAAGTTTGAAGGTCTATATGAGAATTTGGGCTATCCTTACACTATCAATGCTCGGCAATTGTCGACACAAGAAGCTGTTGATCGCACTTTGGATTACATTAAAAATCATGACAAGCTAAAAATAGCACAGATGAAATCCTTTTCTGTTATAGAGGACAAATTGAAACAATTTGAAATCAATGTAACTAAACTTTTAAATGAATAGTTCCGTTGATAAATGGAGATAGTAGCAACCATAATATTAAATTATAACTCTTCGACGGATTGCCGAAAATGTGTTTCTTTTTTGAAGAAGCAACGAGGAGTGAAGTTGGAAATTGTCGTTGTCGATAATTGCTCGCGAGCGGATGAGGTGGAGCAATTGCGTCGGCTTTGCAAAGAGCAGGGATGTACCCTCATCGAGAACCACGAGAATCGCGGCTACAATGCCGGTAACAACATTGGCCTGCGTTACGCAGCCGAGAAAGGCTACAAGTATGCTATGATAGCCAACCCTGACATGGAGTTCCCCCAAGAGGACTATATGGCTCGGGTGGTGGCAAAAATGGATGAGGATCTTAAAATAGCTGTGCTTGGTACAAGCATTGTTGATGCTAAAGGATTACAGCAGAACCCTTTGGATTTTGTCAGCTTTTGGTCAGAGTTCTTATGGCCCATGGAAATGTTGAAATATAAAAGGTCGCATAAATCACTTTCAACAGTAATGGATTATACCCGGAGTGGGTATTGTCCCATTGTGTCCGGATGTTGCTTTTGCATAAGGATGTCGTTTGTCAAGCAAATAGGTTATTTTGACGAAAATGTATTTCTATATTGCGAGGAGCCTATCCTTGCCCATCAAGTAAAGAAATCAGGAATGAAAGAATATTACATGTCGGAAGTTATGGCTATTCATAGGCATATAAGCAGCACGAAAGGAAATCCATACGCTCGCATGATTCTTTTATGTAAAAGTAGAGATTATAAAAATAAATATCATAGTAATTATAATGCTTTTCAAGTCCTGCTGTTGCGTATAAGCAGCGATTTGCGAAAGGCAATAATGAAAATTAAATCATGAATACAAAGAATTTGCGAGTAGAAGCGATAGATTGGATGAAGGGATTATGCATCATCTCGATAGTATTGCTTCATGCAGAGAATGGCATATTCCCGATGTGGCTTAATGCAGCCATAGGCATGTTCATGATTACAGGCTTTTATGTGACAAGCGGATGGGTGCATGGCTTGAAATATGGTGATGCAGTAGATATTAGAACTTTTGCAAAGAAACGGCTAAAATCGTTAGGCGTTCCTTATTTTTGGTTCACTTTGATATTATTGCTTGTAGATGTATTTTTCATACTGTTAGGGCATTATGATTTTAACATATTGCTTAGAGATGCATATAAATCATTAGTATTGAGAGGAATAGGCACATTGTGGTTTCTGCCAGTCTTGTTTTTCGGGGAACTAGCATTCATGTTTTTTAAATCTAAGCATCTGAACACATTGGGGCTTATTATGGGATTGGCCGTGAACTTGGTAATTTCATTTATCATAGAACAAGTCGAACATGGATTAAGTGACATGTCCATCATAACAGCTCCACTGTTGGTCGTGAAAAACAGCGCAACAGCCTTGTTTGTTATCACAAGCACTTATTACATATCAAAATCTTGTACATGCAGGGGGAGTAACGCAAAATTGCCTATCGGGATATTTTTGTTCATTGTTTCTTTTGTTTACATCTATTTTAATGTGTCGAATCTATTCAATGAGAGTGTATTCATAAGTTCATTTGTGGGTTTGATTTTGTCTTGGCTTGAACCATTAGGCATTCTGGTGATATTGTTGCATATAAGGAAAAGCAATGTCGTGTTAAGGTATTTAAATTATTGGGGTCGCAACTCGATTATCTTGATGGTTATACATTATTCTATACTTCTGGAGTTGTGCATGTTTGTTTGTAATAAATTTTTAGACATACCAATGTCTGGAATTACCTCTTTGATTTGTTTTGTTCTTATAATGGCATTACAATATCCATTAGCCGAGGTAATCAATAGAAAATTTAAATTTTTAATAGGACGATGAATTTCTTTCGAACTGAAAATAGAAACACTGTAATAGTCGTATTTTTAGCTGTTCTATTAAGTGTATATCCGGCATTCTTAATGAATAGTGCCAAACAAAATATGCTGCTTCTTGGTGTAATGGCAATCTCTCCAATTGCGATCCTCTTATCTCAAAAGATTCTGATTAAATACGATCTTCCACTAATAGTAATGTATGTGTTGATGTTGTCATTCCCGTTAGTGTTTTATCCAGCCTCGGTTCGATGGTCCACATTGATTTATACCGGAATGTTCATCAGCTTGTTCTTAGCATATGTGAGGATATTGCATTCAAGCGAATTAACAGCAGAACAATTTAAAAAAATATTAAAATGGTTGATATGTTTATATGCTATAACATTACTTGTTCAATTAACATGCTTCTTTCTTGGACTGCCAATCTTTAATAGGATAAATGTTGATTTAACACATGGCTTCCCTAGATTGAATGCATTAGGACCAGAACCGGCATGGACAGCCCGAATATTAAGCCTATTCATGTTATTATACTGTTGCTTATCAGATCATTTAAAAGGATATAAGGTCGGTTTTCTGGAAATAGTAAAGGAAGAAAAATGGGTATGCATTAGTTATGTTTTTGTGATAATAGCATGTGGCAGTACAACCGGATTAATATTTGCATGTGTACTTCTGTGTAGATTTATAAATGTCAAATCCATTTTATATGTCGCTATCCTGTTGTTTGTGGTTTTTTCCTTGGGAAACATAATGGAAATAAATAGCTTCAATCGTGTTACTAAATTCCTCCCGGCATTATTTACATTGAATGAAGACATGATAATAGAGGCAGATGGAAGTGGGGCCAGTAGAATAGTACCAACCATAGCAACTTTAAAGCAAGTGTCATTAACTACTTTAGACGGATGGATAGGGCATGGTGTAGATGCAGATATGGGGATTTATAAAATAGGTAGCATCAAAACTAACGGAGGCGCATTTAGTCTTTGGTATAACTATGGATTTATTGTGCAGATAATATATTTGACATATATAATTTGGATATGTTGGGTGCGAAATGAATGGACTTTAATAGCAATGGCCATTTTATACATTTTTGGCGGCGTAACATTAAATCTTCAACTTCTGTGGTTCCTTTTAGGAATGTGTTGCACTTATAAATACGTTATTAGCAATAAAATACTATAAATTACAATAAGATGAACAAATTTTATTCAGACGAGAAGAACATTCAGATTTTAATTGCATTGTTAAAAGCTCATGCCATTAAATATGTGGTGGCTTCTCCTGGCAATACAAACCTTACTCTTGTCGCCAGCTTGCAGCAAGATCCATTTTTCACCATATATTCATCAGTAGATGAGCGTTCTGCTGCATATTTGGCATGTGGCATTTCGGAAGAAACAGGAGAGCCAGTCATGCTTAGTTGCACTGGTGCCACTGCTTCACGAAATTACATGCCGGGACTTACTGAGGCTTATTATCGCCATCTTCCGGTGCTTGCAGTTACTTCAAGTCGTATTTATGGGGAAATAGGGCAGCTTATACCGCAAGTTATAGATAGGAGAATATTGCCAAATGACATTGCAAAACTAAGTGTACAATTACCTGTTGTAAAAGATGAGCAGGATGCTTGGGAATGTAATTTAAAAGTTAATCAGGCTATTTTGGAATTAACAAGGCGCGAGTGCGGACCTGTGCACATAAACATACCGACAATTTATTGTTCAACATATAATACGAAGGAATTACCTAAACAAAGGGTGATAAATCGTATAGAGAAATGTGAGAACATGCCATCGCTTGACAAAAAGAAGGTTGTCATATTTGTTGGCTCGCATGGAACGTGGAGCAGGCAACTTATAGAAACTGTCGAATGCTTTTGTGAGCGTTATGATTCGATGCTTATTTGTGATCACACAAGTGCATATCATGGAAAATATCGCGTGCAGTATTCACTCATTGGTGGTCAGGAGCAATTGGTCAACAGTTTAAACCAGGTGGATGTATTAATCCATATAGGACAGACATCGGGTGATTATTTTTCATCCATAGGTAAGTTTAATATGTCGCAAGTGTGGCGTGTGTGTGCTGATGGAGAGATTCATGATACATTTCGAAAATTGCGGTATGTATTTGAAATGAATGAACTTGATTTTTTTAGTTATTATAATAATAAGAAGCCTGCAAATATCTGCAATGTAGAATATTATAAAAATTGTCATGAAATATATGCTCATTTAAGGAAATGTCTTGATATTAATATAGATAAAGTGCCATTTTCCAACATATGGATTGCAAGTCAGACTGCAGATCTTATCCCGAAAAATTCTGAGATTCATTTTTCAATATTGAGTAGCCTGAGGTCATGGAACTTCTTCGAGTTGCCCCAAAGTGTGGACTCTTTTTGTAATGTGGGAGGATTTGGCATTGACGGCTGTGTTTCATCGCTAATTGGAGCTTCGTTGATTAATCAAGATAAAATTTATTTTGGAATAATTGGAGATTTGGCCTACTTTTATGATTTAAATTCTTTAGGAAATCGCCACATTAATAAGAATGTGCGTATAATATTGGTAAACAATGGTATTGGGGCCGAATTTAAATTGTCTTGTTATCCGGGAGCGAAATTGGGAGACGATTCTAATGCTTATATTGCAGCTGAAGGTCATTTTGCCAAGAAATCACATGAGCTGGTCAAGCATTTTATGCAAGATTTGGGCTTTGAGTATCTATCAGCATCCAGCAAGGAGGAATATTTGAAATATCGTGATTATTTCTTGGATCCTAAGCCCAAAGAAAAGTCGATATTGTTGGAAGTGTTCACCTCATATCAAGATGAAAGCGATGCATTGGAAGTTATAAGGAATCTTGATAACAATATGCTTGGATCTGTTAAGAAATCTTTGTCATCGGTATTAGGAGAAAATACTAAGCAAGCATTGAGAAAAATCGTAAAACGATGAACCGTTGGATATGAAAAAAATTGCCATTCTTACACGACGTGCTGGATATAACATGGGAACATCATTGCAAGCTGTGGCAATGTCTGTTTTCATAGATAAGGCTGGGTTCCCTAATAGGATTATCAATTATGACGAGTATTCGGGACATCTTCTTTGGCAAATAAAACCGAGAGTAAATAAGATTATTTATTTTGCAATGAATCTTTGTCCTTGGTTTAGCAAATTGGTTTTAGGAAAGAAATTTTTAATGTTGCAGAGAGCGCAAGAACAAATGAATCGTTTTCATGAATTCGAACAAATGTTCATGCCTTTGACCGATAAGAAATACACGTCTTATAGGGCTTTAGAACGGGATTTTAATAATTATGATGCATGTATATGTGGAAGCGATCAAATTTGGAGTCCTTATTTTTATGACAGTGCTTTTTTATTGTCTTTTATAAATAAAGGAAGCAAGTGTCGAAAAATTGCATATGCTCCCAGCATGGGAATAACAGATGCATCGATGCTACCGCCCGAGCAAATAGACTTGATGAAGCAATTTGACAGTATTTCATGTCGAGAATACGAAGCTTCGGCAATAGTAGAAAAAGTAACTGGAAAAAATGTCCCTACTGTTTTGGATCCTACATTGATGGTAGAACCAAAAGTTTGGAATCAAATGGCAGATAAAGCAAAATTAGACATTAGTAAACAAAAATACATACTGACTTATTTCCTTCATACAGACTATTATAAGGATGTCATTCCAAATGATTTTATTAAAAAGTTAAAGGCAATTACAAAATTGCCTGTTTATAATATCTCTCTGTTCAATTTAGAAAATAGAGTCAATGCAGATAGGGATTTTAATACGGTTGGTCCGTTGGAATTTTTGGCTTTGGTAAGAGACGCAGAATGGATATGTACTAATTCGTTTCACTGCTGTATATTTTCTTATATATTCAAGCGTCGTTTTTTTGTATTTGAACGGTATATGAAAGATGGAAATGTTGGTGGTAATCAAAATTCGCGAGTACATAATTTGTTAAAATTATTCGACCTCGAACAATGTTTAACACAACCTAAGGACGAGCCGAATGTGTTGCAGAAATTTGATTTTAATTCGAGAAAAGCATTAGTTGATGAGTATCAAGCTAAATCCTTAGATTTTTTAAAAGTATCATTGTCTTAAAAGTAAGAGAGTATGAATATTCTTGTTATGGCTTATGCCATATCACCTTACCGAGGGTCGGAATATGCCGTGGCATGGAATTATGTCACGCACATGTCAAAGGAAAATAATTTGACTGTTTTATTCGGAACATCGGATAATCATATTGGCGAGACTGACACTATGAATAAGTATCTGGAGGAACATCCTGTTGAAAATGTGAGATTTATTGCAGTAAAGCCAAATGGGTTAACAAATATATTGAATTGGCCTAATCGACATAACCTGTTTGTATATACATTTTATTATGCTTTTGCGGTGTGGCAACGTACTGCTTACAATGTCGCTAAAGAAATTATAAAAACTGAACATTTTGATCTTGTTCATAATGTAGGCCCAATCGGTTATCGAGAGCCGGGATATTTGTGGAAATTAAGCTTACCATATATTTGGGGGCCTGTTGGCGGAGCTAATAATGCGCCATTGCAATTGATGAAGCATATGCCATTGATTGGACGAATGAAACAGACTTTCCGTAACGTGGCCAATACAATGCAATTTCACACAAAACTTCGTTTAAAACGAGCTTTGAGAGCTACAGATGTGTTGCTGACGGCGACATCGGAAAACCAACGTAAATTCAAAGAGGTACATCATAAAGACAGCATCTGTATCCCCGAGAATTGCATAACGGGGAAAATAGCTCTTGATGAAAGCAAGTTTGACAATCCGAGCAAATATAACATCATTGTGATAGGGACATTGGATGCAAGAAAATCGGTAGGTATATTTCTCGAAGCGTTGGAGCAAGTGAGAAATCGCAATATGTTACATGTTGACATTGTGGGCGACGGGCCATTGCGAACTAACTTACAGGAATACGCTAAAAAGCATGGCTTGGACAGATTGATTGCATGGCATGGACATTTACCACGTGCTAAAGCTGTGAAGATTTTTAATTCAGCTCATTTGCATGTGATTACAAGTGTCAGTGAGGGTAACCCAACGACAATATGGGAAGCAATGTCTTATGGCGTACCAACAATGAGCTTCGATCACTGCGGCATGCACGATACCATTTGTGGCCGTTGCGGAATCAGAGTGCCAATTGCTAAGCGATATGAGGATTGTGTTGCCGGCATTGCCCGAAACATAAATGAATTGTTGGAGCATCCTGAACATTTTTATCAACTTGCTCACGGTGTTTTGGAATGTGCGAAGCGTTATACATGGAATGAACGGGAGAAGTTATTAAATGAAGAGATATATGTTATGGCAATTGAAAATCATAAACATATAAATGATTGACTAATATGTTCTTGCATAAATTAACGAGTAAAGTCGTCAGTGTTCTTAAAAGAGAGCCGTTTGAACTTGATCCGAGGATTCCGATAACATACCTCGTATCTGTTATAATAAGTCGAATGGTAATGGCCGTGAATGGATTTTTTGTGTTTGGGAATATTAGACGACGAACCTATATTGCACCTTCGGCAAAAATAAAATGTACGCATAAAATTAAAACAGGATATAATCTGAGCGTAGGCAGGGGATGTTATTTAGATGCTCTGTCTACCGACGGGATATCTTTCGGGGATAATGTTTCCATTGGGAAATATACTTGTATAGAGTGTAGTGGAACATTGAAAGATTTAGGTAAAGGCTTGATTGTAGGGAATAATGTTGGTCTCGGGACTCATGGTTTTTTTGGTTGTGCCGGAGGAGTTTCGATAGGAGACAATACAATATTGGGGAATTATGTATCAATACATTCGGAAAATCATAATTTCAAAGACAGGAGTACGCCAATTAGATTGCAAGGAGTCAATAGAAAGGGAATAAAAATAGGTAGTGATTGCTGGATAGGCGCAAAAGCTACGATTCTTGACGGCGCAGATATTGGTAACGGTTGTATTGTCGCTGCCGGGGCTGTTGTGAGAGGAAAGATTCCACCTTATTCCATAATCGGTGGTGTTCCGGCTAAGGTTATAAAGGAAAGGTGAGAGAGATGAAGAGGGTTGTGTGTTTTCATTTGTTTAATGATTACAGCGGAAGTCCGAAGGTGCTGAAGATGGTGTTGAATGGACTTCTTGACCGAAGGGTAAAGGTGGACTTGGTGACATCGCGTGGCGGCGTGTTGGATGAGCTTGTCGGGAATCCTAATTTACAGTTTCACACTTACCGATATGTGTTCTCCAAGAATTCGTTGGTGACGATGATGCGGTATATGTTGGTACAGGTTTACACGTTTCTGCTTGCTTTCCGCTACCTGCCGTGTCGCAACTGTGTGTTCTACATAAACACGCTGCTGCCTGTGGGACCGGCTCTTGCCGGGTGGCTCATGGGAAAGAAGGTAGTATATCATTATCATGAGAATGCTTTTGCCAAGGGACGGTTCTATAAAATCTTGGCTTGGGTGATGCAGCGCGTAGCCAATCAAATAATCTGCGTGTCGGCCTATCAGGCTTCGTTCTTGAAGCGCAAACGTGGCGTGACGGTTGTTCCAAACGCCGTGCCGAGTGATTTCGTTGAAAAACTGCATCCCGACGCGGCGGCAGCCTTTGAGCGGAAAACGGTATTGATGCTTTCGTCATTGAAAGAGTACAAAGGAACTCGTGAATTTATTGAGCTTGCCGAACGGCTGCCTCAATATAAGTTTGTACTTGTGATAAACGACACACAAGAAAATATAGACAGGTATCTGAAAAATACCCTCCCCCCCCCAATCGTTAAATAATTTAACCATATATCCGCGTCAAGAGCGAGTTTCTCCGTTCTATAATGAATCTTCGATTGCCCTAAACCTTACTGACCCCCGAAAAGCCATTGAAACATTCGGCTTGACCGCCCTTGAGGCGATGTCGGCCGGGCTGCCGGTAATAGTGCCGACGGTGGGCGGCATTGCTGAGCTGGTGGAAGATAGTGTTAACGGTTATAAAATCGATGTGCGTGATCTTGACGTGATTGCCGACAGGATTAATTCCATGCTTGGCGACAAACCTTCGTATTTGCGCTTGTCGGCATCGGCATTGGCCGTTTCAAGACGGTACGATGTTGGTAACATGATTGATTCGATAGGCCAAATAATGGCTGTTGACTTATGAAAGAAGATTTAATTGTTTATCCGAGGCAGGCTGACGTAGCGGAGTTCTATAATGGAGCATCGCTCGTCTTGAACCTGTCGGACAAGGACCGCTTCATTGAAACATTCGGACTGACCGCCCTTGAGGCGATGTCGGCCGGACTGCCGGTAATAGTGCCGACGGTGGGCGGCATTGCCGAACTGGTGGAAGATAGCGTTAATGGTTATAAAATTGATGTGCGTGATATTGACCGCATTGCTGAAAGGATAGGTAACATATTTACTGACAAATTATTATACTTGAGATTGTCGGAAAATGCATTGTCTGCATCGAAAAAATATGATGAGACTAGCATGATTGACCATATATATGAAATCTTGCAATAAGGGAGGCAAGAAAGCAGTCTGATACCTGAAAGGTACGTTCCATTTGTGAATCTGCAATTAATTTTATTCCATATATTTTTATGAAAAAAATCGTTATTGTGGGCATACAGGGTGTGCCTGCAAAGTACGGTGGTTTTGAGTCGCTTGTGGAGAATCTCATAGGCGACAACTGCCCGTCTGACATCCATTATACCGTTTTTTGCAGCAGCAAGGATTATGCCGAACGGCTTACCGAGTATAAAGGTGCTACGTTGAAGTATATCCCGTTACATGCGAATGGGGTCCAAAGCATTCCATACGACATGTGGGGACTGGTACGGTCGATGCGCGGATATGATGCTGTCGTAGTGCTTGGAGTGTCGGGATGCCTGTTTCTGCCGATTTTCAGGCTGATGTACCGCAAGAAGCTCATAGTGAACATCGACGGCCTTGAACACCGTCGCGCAAAATGGGGCAAGATGGCAAGATGGGTGCTGCGCACGAGCGAAGCCATGGCGGTGCGTCTGGCCGACGTGGTGATTGCCGACAACAAAGGGATACAGGACTATGTGTGGGAAACTTATCGCCGCAGGGCAGAATTGATAGCCTATGGTGGAGACAATGTGTTGCGTGATGTCCCAATGGAAAATCAGTTGAAGGTACTTGAACGCTATGAAGTGAAAAATAATGATTATGCAATAACTGTATGCCGCATCGAGCCTGAAAATAACAGCCGCATGATTCTTGAGGCTTTTGCCCGTAGTAGCAGGTGTCTGGTATTCATTGGGAATTGGGGTCACAGTGATTATGGTAGCTCGTTGAAAAAAGAGTTTGGGAATAAGCCCAATATTCATTGTATCGATGCTATATATGACCTTGATACGCTTTTTGTTCTACGTGCTAATGCTGCATATTATATTCATGGACACAGTGCCGGAGGGACAAATCCATCCTTAGTAGAAGCAATGTTTTTTGGTAAGCCAATATTGGCATTTAATGTTGTATATAATCGGGAAACGACCAATAATCAAGCCTACTATTTCTCTACAAGCACAGAACTTCAACAGTTGCTTGAACGCACTAACCTTGATGGTAGTTTGATGAAAACATACGCTATGCAACATTACACGTGGCGACATATAGCTAAGCAATATGAAGATTTGTACTAAGTAGATGTTGAAAATTAATTTATATGATGTGTGCCTGTCATGTTGAGTGCCTATTTCCTGCGGAAAATCCATTCGATTATGACAAATTGTAAATTCGTCATTGGTAGCGGAGCGAAGCGAAGTCGAAACATCTCCAGAAAGACACGATTCCCTTGGGCAGTGCATGTAGTGAGATTCTTCGACTACGCCCTACGGGCTTCGCTCAGAATGACAGATACGTCGATAGTATAAACTAAATAGGAATGATTACTTATACTAGTATCTAGCGGCCAGGAAAACGTCTATGGCCGCTGTCCAACGATGCCTATTCCAAACAGTTTTTACGTTTGCTGCCTACTCCTAATGGAAACCGAGAGTCGATGGTCCAGCGTGTAGTACGCCAAATTCAAGATTCTCAACTTGATGCAGAGATAACTATCGCCATAGGCGAAGGACAACGGGATGCGATAAGCTGTCAGCTTGGTAATACGGTAGGTCTCGTGACCGAACCTGAACGACGTGACACTTTCCCTGCTATTGCCTTGGCTTGCTTGTATCTTGAAAAGGGAAAAAGATGCGCACTTGACGAAACCGTTGTGGTCATGCCGAGCGACCCCTATACGGATGAAAATTATTTCCGTGTCATCGGACAGATGGCAGATGCCGTGGAACACAGCGTTGCCGACCTCGTATTGATGGGGATTGAACCGACATACGCATCTACCAAATACGGTTACATTGTCCCGCAAAGTTCCAATGGTATTATCCGTAAAGTTGAATGCTTTACAGAAAAAACCTATGAAGAAAGAGCCAAAGAACTGATTGACAGCGGAGCTTTGTGGAATGGGGCGTATTCGCTTTCCAATTGGGATATTTAACGGACATCGTAAAACGGCATCTGCAAGCCGACACATTTCAAGAAGTCCGTAACCATTACGGAGAACTGCCCAAAATCAGCTTTGACTATGAAGTGGCCGAGAAAGTCCAATCTGTGGCTGTTATTCCTTTTAATGGAGTATGGAAAGACTTAGGCACTTGGGATGCATTGACTGAAGTGCTTGGAAACGAAACCATTGGCCATGTATTGTTAGATGAAAGTTGTCATGATACGAATGTGATTAATGACCTTGACATTCCATGTGTCTGCGTAGGAACGGATAATCTTGTCATTGCGGCAAGCCCAGATGGTATTTTGATTGCAGATAAAGATGGTTGTGAGCGCATCAAACCCTTAGTTAGCCGGATAACCGACCGTCCCATGTACGAAGAACGCCGGTGGGGAACATACAAGGTAATAGACCGACATGAAACGGCAGACCAACAAGTCCGGTCATTGACGAAACATCTCTGCGTCAAGGCTGGAAAAAGCATCAGTTACCAACGTCATTTTCATCGGGATGAAGTCTGGACTTTTGTGGAAGGAACAGGTATCTTGGTGATAGACGGTAAAATGAAAGAAGTTCAACAAGGCGATGTCGTATATATCCGCAAAGGGCAGAAACATGCAGTCAAGGCACTTACTGATTTACATTTCGTAGAAGTGCAGATGGGCGACAGGCTTGTTGAGGAGGATATAGAACTGTTTGAATGGAATTGGCAGGGATGAATCTTTTCCAATAAATGAATGGATAAACATGGGTAAAGAAAAAAATTGACAACATGGATTGAAAGAATCTCAGCACGGGCATTGTCTGCCCTGAAATTGAAGAATACAGTCAAGGTCTGTTTAGAACCTGTGGGCACTAATTCGCCACATTGGACAATGCTTGTGAAATAACGGATGACAACATATATGTCAATTCCGATTGGCTGCTACAACAAAGTAACAATCCAGATGAAACAGAAGTCAGGATGCTTATCTATCATGAGATAAGGAATCTTTACCAAAGAATAGGAGTGAAGAACTTCTGTGAAAGGAAATCCACGAAAGAACCTTTACCAGTCCTGCAGAAATGGCAATATGAATTCGAGCATTACCAACGAAATGAAGGTGGGCCTACTACACTCCGCTATTATTCACAGTCCATAGAGATAGACGCATACGCTTTTGCTGTTTATCTTCTTAATATGGATTTGGAAAGAGGCGAAAGATTATCTCTTGACACCCGTTCCATTCCGGATGAAATCGATTCTGCGGTAAGGCAAAGAGCCTATGAGATAGCGAGACAAATGAGCACGAACAAGTAATCAAGTTGAAATGTCCACCTAAAAACATTGCATACAAGTCATCGTATTGTACGTTCAAAGGAAAGACTTAATTAAAAATCCAATGGAGTACAATTGTAGATTCAATTCATCAAAAGCCTTTGCCTTCTTCTGTATAGAAGCAAAGGCTTTTGTTGTATCATAATGTTTGCAAAATCCAACGATGTTCATATAAAAACACGGCAATATATTTCCGAATATGAAAACAATTCCGTATATTAGTATTCTGAAATTCAATTTATTATGGAATATATTGTATTGATTGTATTGGGATATGTCCTGCTGAAATTCTGTGGGAAGATATTACGAAAGGTCTGTTCGGCAGAAGCCACCGCACTGTGGCTGGCCGTGCTGTTTTGCTGGCTCATATTGGATTGGTTTTGGGTGGGTGCCATTTTATTGGCTTGGCGATACATCTTGATACCGGTAGCCAAGTATCAAGAGCGACATCCGAAACAATACAAACGGAATGACTATGGGGGTACAAATTGGAGCAAGGTCATTCTATGGGCAATTCCCATCTTCTGGCCTATACTGATAGCAAGGATGTTCCTGTCGGGCAAGACCTACAAGCCGACGATGAACGAATATGACTACGAGCAGTTCCTGAAAGGGAAAGGGAAGTGAGCTTAGTCGTCTGCTACCAAATGCGCCAATGCTTCCGCACGTGTTTCACGGACGAATTGCAACAGGATGGCCGGGTCGATGTGCTTCTTGCCGTATTTGGCGGTAATGTGCAAGTGTGGTCCGGTACTACGTCCTGTGTTGCCACTGATGGCCACTACCTCGCCAGGCATGATTTGTGCGCCTTTCTTTACCAATGTTTTCGACAGATGGCAATAACTGACTGTGTAGTCACCGTGTCGGATGGTCACATAGTTGCCTGAACGCTTGTCGGATGACACCTTAACCACCTCGCCCGGCATCATGGCATAGACCTCCTCATTCCTTGCCTGCAAGTCCAAGCCGTTGTGGTTGCTCCGCTTGCCACTGAGAGGGTCTTTGCGCCGTCCGTAAGGTGAAGTAACTATGATTTTCTTCAAAGGATAAGAAACACTCATATAACAGCCAATCCATCGGCTGTGCATTTCGTCTAAATGTTTCCCTGCCATCGATGGTTGAGAAACAAGATTATCGGCCTCTCCGGCTTCTGGGAGGCTTTTTGTTTCCTTTGGCTCCGCAACTTCTTCCACGTTATACAGCTGTTTGTTGTAAGCGATGGTGTGGAACTGCGCTTGTACGGAGAGGAAACAAGAAGATAAGGTGAATAGTAGACATGACTTTTTCATGGCACAAAAGTAATATGTGGCTTGCGTAAAAGCGGAAAGACGATAGTGGGAATGGCTATATTATAAGATTTTATAGGGAATCAGACCTGTCAATCAGACTTCGCAACGATTATACAACGGATGCCTGAAAAAATGGAGAAATCTCTCTTAACTTGGAAGTTACACCGTAAAAAACATTATATTTGCAAACTGTAAGAAGCAACTGCATCACCAAAGTGAGGTCGTATCAATCAAGCAACCGATGACAATGCAGTTGCAACATAACAAGAATCGTATGACAGACATCAGAAGAGAATTATATGCTTTGGTACAAAAAGGTGAATCGGCCGAAGTCGAGTTCAAATCCGCCCGTGGTGGCTTTCCCGGTAGCTTTTGGGAAACCTATTCGGCATTTGCCAATACCAACGGGGGTACAATCATATTGGGCGTACAGGAAAAGGAAGGGAAATTCTTGTTCGATGGCCTTTCCGAAGAAACGGCACTCAAATACAAGAAGAATTTTTGGGACAACGCCCATAACCGTGGAAAGGTAAGTGTCTGTCTGCCCCATGAACAGGATGTGGAAGTCAAGGAAATAGATGGAGCGTATCTACTCGTTTGCCACATTCCCCGGGCTGAATACAATATGCGCCCTGTGTACCTCACGACCAACCCCATTGGCAATACCTATCGTCGGAACCATGAGGGCGATTACCTGTGTACGGATGCGGAAGTGAGGCGGATGTTTGCCGATGCGGAACATGAAAGCCATCCGCAAGATGCCATCATACGAAAAGGGTTCACCCTTGAAAATGCCATTGACCTGCCGTCACTGCACCAATACCGCCAGTTGTTTGCCAGCCTGCACCCCACCCATCCTTGGGCAAAGCTCACGGACGACCTGCAATTCATGGAGAAGATAGGTGCTTATTCCCACAACATAGCGACAGGCGAAAGCGGCATCACCCGTGCCGGTCTCTTGATGTTCGGCCAATCCGACATGATAACCAACCCTGCCGGAGAACCCTATTATTTCGTGGACTACCAAGAGCGGTTGTACACCGATGATGCCAAGGTGCGCTGGACCGATCGTATCTATCCTGATGGAACGTGGGAGGCAAACCTGTTCCAATTCTATATACGAGTGTACAACAAACTTATCCAAGCCCTACCCAAACCATTCAAATTGGTAGGCGATGAAAGGCAAGAGGAAACCGCCGCCCATGATGCCGTGCGCGAGGCATTGATTAACTGTATAGTCCATCAAGACCTGAATGCGACAGGAAACATTGTAGTACGCAGGACGGAAACGGAACTGACTTTTTCCAACCCCGGCATGATGTTAGTGTCGAAACAACAATACTTTAAGGGAGGAAGAAGCATCTGCCGCAACCCGACCTTGCAAAAGATGTTCATGTTGTTGGGCAAGGCAGAGAAAGCCGGAAGCGGCGTGGACAAGATATTGGCCGGATGGAAAGAATTAGGTTGGGATGAGCCTAAGTTGACCGAAGAAGTGCAGCCCGATTATGTGGTGTTGACATTGCCAATTGGGAAAACCCCACAAGAAAACCCCGTAAGAAAACCCCATAAGAAAACCCCACAAGAAAACCCTATAAGAAAGTCTGACAAGAAAGAACAGAGGCTGCAACAGATAATGGATTTTTGCTCTGAGCCAAGAACCTCTTCCGAGATATTAGCCATGCTTGGCTTGGCAGACAAGAAAAATCTGATGGAAGTATATATAACGCCTATGATAACTGAAGGCCTGCTGTCAATGACAGAACCCGACAACCCAACCAGCAGGAATCAAATGTATGTCGCGACCAAGGCTGATAAGCCCTAATTGCGCCTATAAACCTAACGACTTATACCCGAATGGGGCTTCCCGGCATGAACGTGCTTTGGGAAGCCCCATTCTTCGTTTGAAGTATGATTGACAGTATGATTTTCGGTTGCCAACATAATTAAGCCTAAATCCGGGCAGATTTCTTCTTGCACTTTCTTTTGCCGCTTGCAGCCGTCTTACATTTGTCCGAGAACAAATAAATTTCGGACGAATGAACAGATACAAATTCTCGGAAGAGGAAGTGCCCTACGGCATCCTCGAACAATTCGGACTGACAAGGGAGATGATAGGCGACCTGCCGGTGAATGTGCTGCAAGCCATCCATTCGGGCCGCCGTTCACCCATTTTGCCCATTCGTGTGGACGATTCGGAAGGCAACACCATCCATGCCCGGACACGCTTTTCATTGGTACGGCGTGAGGACGGCACCGCCGATGTGTTGTTTTATCCCGTGCTGGTGGAGAGCCGCTTGGAGCGGTTCAGCGAAGAGCAGAAACAACGTCTCTTGGAGGGAAAGCCCGTCATCGCACCGATGCTGGGAGACAGTGACAATCCCGTGCAGGCATTCCACCAGATCGATGCCGGCACGAAGCAAATCCTTTCCGTGCCCACCCCCGTCATCGGGCGCAACCTGCAAATCATAGCTGATGAATTCCATCTTTCTACAGCGGAAATCAACTGCCTGCAAGTGGGTGAACCGCTGACTGTGGCGGAAGGCGATGAACTGATGACCATCGGCATCGACCTGAACGAGCCTACGGGCCTGTTGGTGTGCGCGGGTGACAGTGTACAATGGAAGCAGGAAGCGAAACGCGAGTGGGACAAGTACAACTTCGGCTGTTTTGGCTGCTGGGTCGCAGACGGCGAGGGCGGTCTCGACTATGTGCACGAGGACGACTACACCGAGGAAATGTGGAACGAGTTGAAGCGGAGCAGCCAGCACAGGATGCAGAACGCCAACACTCCCAAACTATAAGGCATCATGTCAAAAGAAGAATACTACCCGGAAGAAACCCTTGTGGAAAAGGTGCAGAGCGGTGAATATGGCTGGAAAGACTATGTGCAGCACCATTCGAGGGAATGGAGGACGGAATACGAAAAGTACTGCCGCCTGCGCGACCTGCCAATGGACGACGACACCGCCTTGCGCTTCCTCGACATGAAGCAGGAGGAGATAGAAACTGCACTCGCCAACGGCGATGCCTGATTATCGTATAACAGCATGAGAACAACCAAAGATGAGCATACGAAAGAATACCACCCCCCGACCCTTGGAACTGCCGCCGGAGATGCGGGACATCCTGGCCCGCAACGGCATGAGGGGACACATAGCGGGAAGCAGCGAGGGATTTGTCCTGATTGTACAAGGGCATGACTCCCCGTTGCTTTCCTATCCCATCACCGAAAAACAGCTGCAAGCCCTGACCGAATGGGGTACGAACTACGCCAACCGAAGGTGCTACAACACCTTCGCAAGTATTGTAGCGGCGGATTTCGACTTGCCCAGAGATTTCGTACACGCACGGAACGCCAACGGACGAGTGGCCATGGGGCTACACGGCTACCGCATCGGTGCGGGCGAATACGGGCGGCTTGGACGCCCATTTCCTTTGCGCCACCCTTGGGGAGCCTGCTTCCTCGGCTGGACACCCCGCCAGCAGGACGGATTCCACCTGCGACGCATCGGCGGTGACCTTTACTATCCCGGCGCACCGATAGTGCCCAACCGGCCTGACGGACGCATGAAACCTGGAGAGTTGCAGAGTGGCGGTTATGGCTTCTACTACAAGGGGCATCCCACCGCTACGGTGGCCGGGCAGGATGTGTTGGAGGAACTGGAAACGGTCATCACACCCTTACAACCCAGGCCACGCCCCACCGAGCCTGCCAAACCCTATCACACCCTCATTACTTCTCCTGTCTATTTCACCCATGAGAAATGGCAGGAATGCCTGGCAAGCCACGGCATACTTATCGACCCCGAACGCAAGACGCTGACCATACAATCCGCCTCCATTCCCGCAGACCTGCAATATGACTTGAAAGAGGAGGAACTGGCTGCATTGACCCACAATTCCGCGCAGGAAATGCCGGTGGAAAAGCGGCTGGAAATCATCAACGGCATCATCAAAGAGGACTTTTCCGTTCCCATCACGATGGATATGCTGAACAGCGACAAGATGATTGCCATCGAACTGTATCCGACTGTCATGGAAGACCTGAACCGCCAGCTTGCCCAAGCGGAGCAACTGGAGCAAGGAATGCAGGGATTGCAAGGCGGGCAAGGACAATATGCCAATGAAGGGTTATCCGTAGTGCCCGAAGAAAGGGAACTGCCCAAAGGCACGGTGGTGATGGACGGTAACGACCTTGCCTATATCCATCCCGACAAAGGCTGGTACAGGGAAGGGAGGCACGGACGGGAGGTGACGGTGGACGAGATACGGGTAGAACCTACCGAGACCGAGGGCAAGTACCGTATGACCGCCGTCATTGACGGAGAGGCCGTGAGCCACGAAATCACCCAGAAGCAATATGACAAGTTCATGGCCATCGACGACTACCACCGCTTGAAACTGTTTTCCAAGATATTCGGGGAAGTGGACATGAAATCGAGGGACAACGTGCCGTTGGGAACGAAAATCGGGGCGGCTTTGTTGGCGGGCGTGGCCGTTATGGGCGAACTGGGCCGTGGCCCACGCCCCGACATCTACTTAGAAAGGCACGGCCCTCCACCCCCACGCTGCTATTTCAAGCCCGGTGTGGACACACCGATGGATGTGGCGGCACGCAACTACGAGGCGGCCGTGAACACGGAACGAATGCAGCATGAAATGAGGCATGGAATGTGATTCAACGAAGAATGAAGAATTAAGAATGAGGAATTGAGAATTGGTCATGGCAGAACTGACTTACGAGGATTACAAGAGGCGACTGAGCATACAGGAATTGCTGGTGGACGCAGGCTATCGGCTGAACCGTCGTGACGGCCTGCGCTATCCGTCGTATGTCCGCATTGACAGCGACGGGCGCAGGGTGCGCGGCGACAAGTTCATCGTCACCGGCAACGGCTTCTGCTGCTTCCAACCACCCGAACGCAAGAACTACAACGTCATCTCCTTCATCAAGGAACATCCCCACTTCTTTGCCGAATACACTCCGGGGATGTCTGCCGACCGGTTGGTCAACCTCGTATGCCGCCGCCTGTTGAACGAACCGCAGGAAATCCGTGAAACAAGGATATTCAACCCCGGCAAGGAGGGCAAACCGTTTGATATCGACGAATACGACCTGCAAGCCTTCCGCATGGACGATTGGGAAAGCCAGAAGAAGTTCTATCCCTATTTCAAGAACCGAGGGATAGACCTCGACACCCAACGTGCCTTTTGCGGCCATTTCTTCCTTGCCTCCAGACATCGGACGGACGGCAAGTTGTTCACCAACCTCGCTTTCCCATTGTCGCTGCCCGCATGGCCGGGCAAACAGATTGTCGGTTTGGAAGAACGCAGCCGCCCCAATGCCGAGGGGAAGACCGCTTACAAGGGCATGGCGGCAGGGAGTAACGCCACCGAAGGCATGTGGATAGGCAGGCTTGAGCAGCACCGCAGCGATGTGGGCTATACCACACCGCTGTCGGGAGCAAAGGATGTGTATTGGTTTGAGAGCGCCTTCGATGCGATGGCGTTCTACCAAATTGAAAAGAAGGGAAATGTGGCATACGCCGACTTGGGAAATGCCGTGTTTGTTTCCACGGGCGGTACCCCGAGCGTGCGGCAGTTTGCCGGAATGCTGGAGCAGACACCTAATGCCAACCACCACCTCTGTTTCGACCGCGACCGCGCGGGGCAACTCTATGCCGTGAACTTCGCCTTGCAGATGAACGGGAGGGTATTCAACTCGCATACGACCCAAAAAGACACCTTGGTTGTCACCGACTTGACAGGGAAATACGGGCGGCACGAAATGAATGTGGCCACCTTTGACTTTGACGCCATCTGTAAGGAACTCGGCTTGGATAAACAGCATATCGATTACCGTCCTCCCAGCGAGGGTTACAAGGACTGGAACGACCAACTCTTGGACAAACGGATGGACGAGAGCATGGAACAAGATAATACAGAAGAAAAACAAACCAGATTCAGGCGATGACACAGATTAATTCACAATCCCCATTCATGCTGCCCGGCACCCTGCAATTACGACCACGGACGTTGCAGTTTTTTATCGACAACCTGCCGTTGCTGACGCTCGACCTGTGCGGTTACGCTTGTGCCGGGATGGACGGAATGCCGTTCAAGGGATTGTTGCTTTGGTTGTCAGTGGCCATGTCGTTGGTCTTGGCTTACCGTTTTATCTACCTCAAACGCATGATTTACCGCATTACGGACGAACAACTGATATATGAACATGGGGTGATTACCCGGAGCAGCGATTACGTGGAACTATACCGGGTAGTGGATTTCGCCGAGCGGAGCAACCTGCTGCAACAACTTTGCGGGCTGAAAACCGTGAGCGTCCATTCAGGCGACCGCACCACGCCACAGCTTGACATCATCGGCATGGAGATAAATGACGATTTGGTGACTGTCATCCGTGGACGGGTAGAATTGAACAAACGAAGAAAAGGAATCTATGAAATCACGAACCGTTAAGATATGGATCATCGTATTTGCCTTGTGCGCCGGCATCCGGGTACAAGCGCAATTCGTACAGACCAACCCTTTGGAATGGTTGGCCTTGGCAGAAGGCAACGAGGCTATCAATAGCCAGATACAAGACCAGATTGAAGGCCAGACTAAAACGGCGGTCTTGCAGAACACCATCGCCGCCGAGTTCAACCGCATTCATGAATGGGAACGCAAATACAGCGACTACCTGCAAACGGTGGAAGGTTATGCCTCCTCGCTGAAAGCAGCCACCACCCTGTATGAGGACGGGGTACGCATTTTCATCACTCTTGGCAAACTGCGCAAGGCCATCACCCACAATCCGCAAGGCATTGTCGCCACGATGAGCATGAACAACCTCTACATTGAAACGGCCACTGAACTTGTTTCGGTTTATACGCTACTCAGAAATGCCGTAGCTACCGGAGGGCCGCAGAACATGCTGACAGGTGCAGAACGGAGCGAAACCCTCTGGGCTTTGTCCGACAGGCTGGACGCTTTCAGCAAGAAACTGTACCTGCTGCATCTGAGCATCCGCTACTACACCATGACTGATGTGTGGAACAGCGTCACGGCCGGGATGATAGACCGTAGCAACGGAGAAGTGGCCCATGCTGCCTTAGACAGATGGAGGAGGGCGGCAAAAATCATTCAATGAAGAAAAAATGATGAATGAAGCATGGGAGGAATAAAGAAACATATCGTGATAATGGGCTTGCTGCTTGTTTGCTCGTTGCAATTAAAGGCGCAAATCGACCCGACCCTGGCCGGGATGGTCTATCTCTATACCGAAAAGGCGGAAGACCAGTTGAAGGCACAGGAACGGGCGATGCTGATGCAGACCACCGGGCATATCTGGACACGGGAGGAAGTGGAAGGCACGACGGACATCCAACGGAAGTTCAACGACTACCTCGATTCTTTCCGCGACATCATCAGCTATGCGGCACAGATATATGGCTTCTACCACGAGGTAGGCAAACTGGCAGAAAATATGGGAAGCCTGAACGACCAATTGCGCAGCCATGCAGGGAATGCCATTGCCGTGGCACTCACCCCGAACCGCAACCGCATCTATCAAGAACTGATATTGGGCAGCGTGGAAATCGTGAACGACATCCGGCAAGTATGCCTGAGCGACACCAAGATGACCGAGAAACAACGGATAGAATTGGTGTTCGGCATCCGGCCGAAGCTGAAAGCGATGAACAAAAAACTTCGCCACCTGACTTTGGCGGTGAAATACACCTCGCTGGCCGATGTGTGGGCGACCATTGATGAAGGGGCAAGGCCGCAGAAAGCGGACAAGGCAGAAATCGCCCGTGCCGCTATGAGGCGGTGGAAAAGAAACGGAGATTTATAAACGGATATAGAAACATCAATAAAACAATCACTGGATATGGGAGGATGGTCAAGAATATTGGGTTTCGGCAAGAAACTGGTCAACAACTCCGTCACACGCTCGATGGGCGGCGCGATAGTGCATCCCCAGCGCACCCTTGCCGGATTCGGACACGCCACCAAGACCGCAGTCGTCGGAGGCGGCATGGGTTACCTTGCGTGGGAGAACATTGTGAACGACAAGCCGGTAGTGCGCACCGTGGCCGACGTGCTGGTCGGTGAAGAGAACGTGGACAAAGGAGTGGAAATGGCCGGGCAAGCAGCCGACCGTGTGGAACAGGCTGTTGACAAGGCAGGTGAAGCCCTGCAAGGCGTAAAGGATGGCGTTTCCACCATGAACCAGACATGGGGAGGCATCGGAACGTTCTTAGGCAACCTAACTGGTGGGAACGGTTTGGATATGTTCGGCAATTTCTTCTCCAACTTGGGAAAAGGAAACGTGTCGGGCTTGGGAATGCTCGGCTTGGTAGCTTCCGCCTTGTTGGTGTTTGGCCGTTTCGGCTGGTTAGGCAAGATAGGCGGCCTGCTGCTGGGCATGATGCTTATCGGTAACCACTCACGGATTGAGCAGACGCAACCTGTGGGGCAAACGCAACAAGAGGAGCAAGAACGGCAGGGAGGAATGCGAAGATAAAACGGAAAGAAAATTGACAATAACGAGAATATGGACTATACACAAGAAATGAACCTTGTTTCCACAAGCGGCTACTGTATGCCGTTTGAGGAACGGGACGGCGAAGTGAAGATGCTCTTGGGCTATGGGGAACAGGCCCATCCTAAGAGCGGCGAGACGTTTTTCCACCACGGCGTGGATTTCGGCACGCATCGGTACATACTGGCCGCAGTGGCCGACGGCGTGGTGACGGGAATCGGGAGCACCCCCAGGCAGGGGCTGTTCCAAGTGACCCGGTACGACAAGTATGAAGTGACTTACGCCCACCTGGCAAGGGCAATGGCACCGTTCGGGGCAAAGGTAAAGGCAGGGAGCGTGTTGGCCATCAGCGGCGACCTGCTCCACATGGAGGTGCGGTATGACGGAGAAGAAATCAACCCCATCGACTTTCTCACCATGATTTATGGCAATTTGAAGATGATGCAGCAACAAGGACATACCGGTATGCCCGACTTCGACACCCTCGAAATGGAGATACCCACTGACTATGACGATGACCGGGAGGAAATCGAGCAACTGATGCTCCGCTTCTATCCCGACTACCTTACGGACATCGCGGGCGGACAATACAAGGTATCCGGCCATACCGTCCAGTCGCTACGCAATATTTTCTCGCTTTCGGCTATCCGCAACTATTTCTATGAGGTGATACCCTCGTTGGCCAACCCGCTCGGCATCGGCAGCCGCTCCATACCCATCGCCGCCAAGGTACAAAACCTGCTGATAGGCGACTTCCTGGACTACTTGGCGTTCCGTCACGGGGTGTTCCTCTCCACGTTGGACGAAAGCGGTAAAAAAAAAAACTTGACGAAGCGGTAGCCGCCATCGGCGTCACCGACCCGTTGGAAGGACTGGAGATAGACGTGCGCAGTTTCGACATACCCAGGCTTGTCACCGTCTATCCCGACCGGGCAGGTTTGCGTTGGTGGACGAAAGCCTGGTTCAACAACAAGGAGGACGGGGAAGCCTCGGTGGAGATCAACCGGCAAACGGCGGTGGGCTTTATCCACGATGAGATAGCCAAGGACACCCTGCTGGAGAAATACTATCCCAAGCAGATGGAAGCCTGCCGCCATGCGATAGAACAGACCAAGGAACAACTGATGAAGCAACTTAACATCATGTAACATCATGAGCAAGGAAATACAACATAGCGAACGGTTTGCCGAAGTGGAATACTGCCTGCAAAGCTACTTTGACACCCATTTCGTCCCTGTCATGCGTAGCGTGAAGGACTTCCTCGGCAAGAAACAGGCGGAAGAAATTGGCGAATACGCCCTCAGCCCGGCGGGGTTGCTTGGCAGCTTTGCCGCCGGTGCCACGGGTATGCCGGACAACACCCTGCAGTATCTGCGCCTGACGGGTGAATGGAACAGCAAGACAGCAGAGGACTATGTGGAGATGTGCCGTGAGCGCATCGCCGGGAACAAGGATTTCACATCCGACCTGGCACTGTTGGCACATGAATGGCGGGAGGCCGTGGTCGCCGAGATTGGCAGGGAGCAGTACGACAAGCTGTCTGCCCGGTTAGGTGGCGACCTTGCATACGCCTACGTGGACTACCGGGTGGAGCAGATGATGGTTGACCGTATGGTCAAAGAGCAGATGCCCAAGTCATCGGTGGAATATGTGCTGCGCAAGGGCATGGAGGGAAGCTTGTTCGGGTTTGCCGATTCGTTGATGCGCTCCCCCTTACAACAGGAGATAGACGCAAGGGGCGAGGCCGCCTATAACCCTTCCACCGGGGAAAAGTGGGCCGGACGCGGCGTGTCATTGGCTGCCGATGCCGTGGCTACCGGCGGCATCGCATCTTGGGCGGCACTGGCAGGAACGGTGGGCTTGGAAGCCGCTTCCTACGGTGTGGAGTGGTACATCGAGGGCAAGGAGAATGCCGGAAAGAAACCGCCCACCGTAGAAGATTGCATCAGCCGTGCCGTGTTCGGTGCGGAGGATAACGTGTTCACTGGCTTCCGCAAGCAAGGAAACAAAATCCTATCCTACGAGAACGACTATGTGCTGTCGGTCAACAGCCAATTGGTCAAGCCGATGGGCATCCTTACCGAAAGACCGGTATGGGCGGATTGGATGGAGCAGAATACCCTACCGGATTTTCCCAGCCTCCAGTCAATGTTTCCCGAGATATTTGAAGACAAACGCAACGATGAACGCTACAAGAATATGCCCTTGGTTGTGGCACCCGGACATGAGGAAGAATACTTGGCTGAGCAACAAGCCTTGCAAGAAGAACCAAAGGGTATAAACAGCTTGACCCCCCTTTCTACGGACGGGCAAGCACCGACATCAGACAGTCAAGGACCGACATCGGACGAGCCACAAATGCCACAATCGCCCCGACAAACTAGACAACCAGATCAACAGCCCTCGAATGAAAACGGTTGGGATGGACTGCTCAGGACATTCGGATTAGACGGCATCGGCGGTGTGGGCAGGAACCTGAGCTATGTTGTTTCCATGCTTCCCGATGTGCTGATAGGCTTGTTCACCGGTCATACCAAATCATTCGGGGTAAAGGACAGCCTGCTGCCCATTGCCTCCATCTTGCTAGGCATGTTCGTCCGCAACCCCTTGTTGAAAATGGTGCTGATAGGCATGGGCGGCTTGAACCTGCTTAACAAGGCCGGACAGGAGGCTCTTGACCGGCAAGAAGAGACATCGGCCAAACAGCTGTATAAACCCTATCCCGATGAACCGTTGAATGCAAGGCTCGCCCATCCCGTACTGCAAGGAGACAACCTCTTTATGGACATCGACGGTGTGCCGTGCAGCATCCTGTTGCCATACCATGCCGCCGAAGCCTGCCGGGAAGGAGCATTGCCGATAAATACCCTCGCCAATGCTGTGCTGGCCAAGCATGAGGAAACAAGGCAAATGACCCAAGAAAACTACCGCGCATCGGAACAGACCTTGGAAGAAGGCAGGGAAAGGACATTTGGTATCAAGTAAAACTAAACTGAAGATATATGAGCAAGGACAAAAGCCCACAAGAAAAAGCTGCCGTGGAACGGGAGAAGGAACTGCTGTCTGGCGCATTGAATGGCGCGGCAATCAGCGGCGGCTATTGGTTGAACGCTTCGGGCAGGACGGCTCCAAGGTTTTACCCGAAAGGTCCGGAAGTCAGCCCGTTCAACGCCCTCATACTCGGTATGCACGCCGACCGTGGCGGTTACAAAACCGCCCGCTATTTCTCGTTCAACGAAGCTAAGAAACACGGCGAGGCGGTGCTGCAAGGCGAGAAAGGAGTGCCGTTCCATTGGTACAAATGGGAGAAGTACGTCAACCGCAACGACCCGAGCGACACGATGTCGAGGGAAGACTACCTCCAGTTGGACAAGGAAGAGCGGAAACAATACAAAGGGGTGCGCAACCGGGAGATACGCATCCTGTTCAACGTGGACCAGACCACGCTGCCCGATTCCATTCCCGAAACCTACCGTGCCCTATTGGAGAGCCACGGCGGCATCAACGACCGGGGCAATCTTAAAGCGGAAGAACGGCAGTTGCGGAATGCCGTCAACCATTTCGTGGCGCAAATCAAGGAAAACCTCGTGCCCATACGCAAAGACGGTACCGGCACACCCCGTTACGACACCGCCAAGGATGCCGTCTATATGCCAGACCAAAAACATTTTTCCTCTTACCCCGACTATGTGCAGGAATTGGTGCGCCAAGTGGCAAGCGCCACCGGCCACCGGCAACGCCTTGCCCGTGAAGGCATGGTGATGCAGGGTGGGAAAGCACCATCGGAAGATGCCGTGAAATATGAACGGCTGGTGGCCGAACTCGCTGCCGGAGTGAAGATGATGGACTTCGGCCTGCCGGCCAAAATGTCAGCGGAGAGCCTGCCTTTGGTGGAATACTGGACACAGGAACTGCAAGAGAACCCCACCCTGTTGGAAGCCATCGAAACGGACGTGAACAATGCCGTGGAGGTGATGCGCAAGGCAGAGCGTGGCGAGAAAATAGAATACGCGACCTTGCTTGACCACAAGCGCACCACCGAATTGCGCGAGAAACAGAAGCCGCAAGTGGATTCAAGGGAGAGCGCCATTCTGATCGACATCATCCGCAAGGGAGGCATGGGTGTGGACAGCCGGAATTTCGCCTCTCCCGCCGAGAAACAGGCGTTCCTGGAAAAGTTCAATCTGGGCTTCTATGACAAGAAAGTGGAGGAAGCGTTGTTAAAGGTGCATGATGAAGACCCTGAAGTGATGGAAATCGCCTTTACCGAAGCCGTCCATTACGGCACACAGATGGCGGAGTCCTGCAAGGAATATATGCCCGCCGAATGGAATACCAAGGGCAGCTATACGGTGTCGGACAGCTTGAAGGGGATACCCGACCGCTCTACCAAGGAGATGGTCATCGTGCGCGACAAGCAGACGGGCATCGTGGATGTCGTGCTGCCGGCCGGAGCGTTGGAGGGCGGTCATGTGGCCTTTCCCGATGGCGACAAACGCCCATACTGCTTGACACCGGACGAGGTGATGAACGCCCAAGAGCGGTCTGAACGCGGGGCAAAGGCGGTGACGAACAACCTGCCCGGCTTCTCCAAAACACGCATTGATAGCGCCTTGCGGGCGCAAGGGGCTACATTCGTCCGCTTCTTCAACAAGGATGGCTTGCTGGGCTTCCGTCCCGATGACAGTTATTTTGAGGGCAAGGAGGTGACCACGGCCAAATTGGAGGGCAAGGAACTGCGGACACTCTCGTACATCGACGTGTCGGAAGCGGTAGAAAACGCAACCTCCGTGCAGTTCGACCGCATACAGATGTTGCGTGACGATGACGGACGCTGGGCGTTGTACCTCAAACCGCAGGGAGAAACGTCATTCAGCGTCTATCCCGACAAAGAGGATGTCAACCGTTTCTTCACCACCATCAAGCAAGGGCAACAGGAAGCGTCCGCCGAAGTACGCCGCAGCTTGGCCAATAAATACTACGCCCTGGCACAGAACAGGCCGGAACTGAAAGTGGACTTGTTTGCTGGTCCCGCCGAGAATGCCGACCTGTCCAAAATCAAGCGGGTGAATATCTTCCGCACCAAGGACGAGCGCATTCTCTGCGCCCCGGTCATCGACGGCATAGAGAAAGTGCAGCCGAGGCTGGTGACACCCCAGCAGTGGCAACGAATGTGGGCGGCGGAGGATATGGCCGAATATAAGACCTGTCTGGCAGCCAAGCTCTTTGCCGATGTGTTGCAACAGGCAAACGCGCAGGCCCAATCACAAGAATCCCATCAAGGAGAACAAACCCGCATAGCATTTGATGCCAATGCCAAGGGACAACCATTTACCCCGGCTATGCAGGAACAGTACGACCAACTTAAAGGCAAGCACCCCGATGCCGTGCTGCTGTTCCGGACCGGCGACAACTATCTGGCCTATAAGGAAGACGCACAGACCGCCTCACGGATATTAGGACTTGATGTAGTACATGGAGATAAAGCAGACATCGTTTCCTTCCCCTTCGGGGATTTGGACACCCATCTTCCCAAACTTATCCGAGCTGGGCAACGGGTAGCCATCTGTGACCAATTGGAGAACCCCGAGCAGACAATAAGCAAGGAGAATGAGGTACGTATGGGTCGTGGACGATAATAACAGGTATTGATAATCATAAGATTTGGATATGGGCAAAAGCAAGAACGAAACATACGCGGAGAGATACGCAGCATATGCCATGTTATGTTGAAAATAACATAACATCGCAAATGTTGAGTATAAAGTTATGTAATCTTTATTATTCATATTATTGATATTATTATGCTTAATGAGATTCTACACAACATAATTTTTTGTACGTTCGTTTTCAGACAGAAGATATGTTTCACTATAAACTATTAATGTATGATAACGCAATTATTTAAATCCAAGCCAACGCAAAGGAAACATCTTGATGCTCCTTTACTCCAGGTGCGTATTCGCTTTCTTTCTATGAAAAGCGAACAAGGTCTATGCCAAGAACATCTGAAAGATTGGGCACGTATTCTTCTGGCGTTTGTTTCTTGTTACAATCTTCAAGATGGAAGCACTACACGAATCTCATTAAACGAAGTCGTAAGCAAAGCGGAGTTATGGGCAAAATCAATTTCCAAAAAATCCCGTAAAAAGAATACTCATCAGATGGTGTTAGATGAAGAAAAATTTGTAGTTCGTTCTATCGATTTTCTGGAGTATATCGGTTTGTTGGATATCCGCTACTATGACAACGTGGTGAATCTACTTGTAGAACGTAAGTTTGATAAAGTCAAACTCATCGTTGCTCCTTTCTTCCAAGAACGGGTCTCTTTCCTTAACGGGTATCGTTTGAGTGGTCACAAAAAGGAAACATTACGCCGTTATGCCCAATACCAGATTCATTTAATTGAATTTTTGCGACTCAAAAATACCCAAATGGTTACTGACGAAGAGATTTTTGCAGCAGCACAGAAATGGAAGGATTATTCGGATCCAAGTTCGCACAAGAAATCCGGGTCAAAATGGAATGATACATTTTTCGTCACTGTTGCAAAGAAATGGCTGGCAGCCATGAATATGTATAAAGTGGAAGAAACTAAATCTATAAGTGACATCCGCATAGAGAAATATCTTCAAGATTTGCAATATCGAGGATATTCATACGCTACGTTAACTTCGTCCTTGCGCTCGCTACATCGCTTTTATGACACGATAGGCAAGCAAAACACAGAAGAGCCCATCACTTTGGCTGATATTGACAAGTGCATAGAAATGTATACGTCATGCCATACAAACAGACAAACCATTAAAGCATACATGGCGCGTATTCGTTCCTACTTACACTATGCCGCAGAGCAAGGATGGTGTCAACCTGGGGTGTGTGAAGCCGTTGTACTTCCGCGAATATATAAAGAGGAAAACTTGCCTTCATTTATGTCTTGGAATATGGTTCAGGCAATACTTCAACGAATGAAAAACGCCAAGGGGAAATCAGCAAGAAGAAACTATACAATCGTTTTGTTGTTAGCGACTTATGGGCTACGCTGTAGTGAAGTCGCAAATCTGAAAATATCAGACATTAATTGGCGTAAAGAACAAATTCATATACAACATGCAAAAGGTGGCAAAAGCCAAACGTTCCCCCTTTTACACTCTGTTGGTGAAGCAATCATTGAATATCTTCGGTGTGAAAGACGAAATGATTCACACAATGATAGTTTGTTTTTCTGTGCCAAGGCTCCTTTTCGTGCTATTACGTGTCAAGCAATTCATGATATTGTGCGTAGAGAATTGCAAGATGTATCAATCAAGCATAAAGGTCCACATTCATTGCGCCATAGTTATGCTACTTTCTTAATAAACAATGGACAAACGATGAAGGAAGTAGGTGACTTGCTTGGGCATAAAAGCATTGATTCAACAAGAATTTATGCAAAAGTTGATTTTCAGTCTTTACGCGAAGTTTCTAACATAAATTTTGATGGTGTATTATGAATATTCAGACAGTTACAGAATTATATATCGCCTTCCGGGATTCTCTCAAATATAGGGATTCATCTGACAAAAAGTCAAGGATTAAACATACCATAAGAGAGTTTGCCAAATTTGTAGGAGTATCAAAAGAAACGGAACTAATTACAGAAGAAGACTGTACTTCCTTCTTAAACAGAAGGAACACAACCGTTACTACCGCATGGAAGAAAGACCACTGTGCTATAAAGAAATTATTCGAATGGGCATGTCTAAGAGGATATACCCCGATTAATCCTGTCCCAAAACAATTACCAGTTTTTCCTGATGCTCATCCAGCTTACATTTATAGCAATGATGAGTTAAAACGCCTGTTTGATGCATCATTGACTTATATGAAAGCTGAATCTCTTGTCACCGATCCGCGATGTATCCGTTTTATATTGATGACGACCTATGCCATGGGATTAAGAATTAGCGAGACCCTTGCTCTTCGTTTTAAACACATTGATCGTAAACAGCAAATCATACATATTGAAGATAGTAAATTCTTCAAATCCAGATATGTGACCTATAACCATCAAGTTGCAAAACTTATAAACGAAGTCTTTGAGTGGAGAAAATCCGATAGCTACCCAATGGAACCAGATAATTACGTCTTCGTGTCAAAACAGGGGAAACCCGTAAACTTTGTCACCCTTCATTGCATATTCGCAAAAATTCGCAAGAAAGCCAATTTATATTTCCCCGAATTAAAAAGACATCAACCAAGGATCCATGACCTCAGACATAGTTTTGCTACAAACGTTCTTAAAAGTTGGTATAAAGAAGGAAAAGACGTACAATCCTTACTTCCGAAACTCTCCATATATTTGGGCCATTCAAATGTATCCCATACATCTGTTTACCTAAGTATGATTCCTGAAATATTAGAGAAAGCCAACGAATTGTTTTACATCTATAAAAATCAAGACAATGAAAACGCCACAGACAACAAAGATTGATAACCTTGGCTATTGGCTCAAACTATTCTTGGGCGAATTCCTGACAGTGACACGTAACATGTCCCACAATACCCAAATGAGTTACCGAGACACATTCAGAATGCTTGTTAGATTTGTTTCTGGAAAGACAAATATCGCAATTGACAAACTGAATATTAGTGACATTTCCAAGGAGATGGTATTACTTTTCTTGGACGAGTTTATTGAGAAAACGAGAAATGCATCTGTTTCCTCACGGAATCAACGACTTACGGCCATCAAGTCCTTTGCGAAATTCATAGCATGGAAATGCCCTGACTATATTGATTGGTGCCACCAAATCAGACAAATACCCACAAAGAAAATCACACAGAGGCAAATCACGTACATGGATAGAGAGGAGATAGAGGCACTTACAGAAGCTCCACTAAGCAACAGAAATCATAAATACGCAGAACGAGATCATGTTATAATTCTACTCATGTATAACACTGGTGCTAGGGTTTCCGAAGTAATAAATATACATGTCGGTGACATCGTTATGCCTAAAAAGAGAGGGATGGGAACTGTTACCTTGCACGGAAAAGGCAGACATGAGCGAACTTGCCCTCTTTGGCCTGAATTCTGGGATTTGCTCAAGCCAATGATGGAAGGAAGAAAGCCAGATGAATTCCTTTTCTTGAATCGCTTCAATAGCCCCATGACACGTTACTGCATATATACTCTCATTAAGAAATATGCTGACTTTATCAGCCGGGATTATCCAAACCTCAGGAACAAACGCCCATCACCTCATACTATCAGACATACAACAGCTACTCACTTGCTTAATTCCGGAACAGACATTAATACGGTTAGAAATTGGCTTGGACATGCATCCATTGACACCACGAACATCTATGCCGAGATAAGTATGGACCAGAAGATAAAAGCTTTAAAAAAGTGTGAGTTCCCAAATGTCAAGAATCCAAATCGAAAATGGGGAGACGACAAGAAACTCATGGCTTTTTTAGATAGTCTATAGCCAGTTGAAAAATCATGTTGTGCAAAATGTCAAAGAGCGATTATTTATATGGATATAACACGTTCATACGTGCACCTTAAATGTTGTTATGATGCCCTAAGTGGCGGACTTCTATTAGTTGCTCTCATAGCGACAGTAGTTAAAATTATGTTGTATAGAATATTATTAACTAATTAAGTACCAAGAATATGAACAATAAAGATTACATAACTTTATACTCAACATTTGCGATGGAACAGATGCGTCGGTATGGGATTCCGGCCTCCGTGACACTGGCACAGGGCATTTTGGAAAGCAGCAACGGCGAAAGCACCTTGGCAAAGAAAGAGAACAACCATTTCGGCATCAAGGCCACGCAAGGCTGGTTGGACGGTGGCGGCAGGTATGGCTTGTATACAGATGACAAACCCAATGAGAAGTTTTGCAGCTATGACAGCGTGGCCGATTCCTACGAACACCATTCCCGTTTCCTGGTAGAGAACAAACGGTATGCCGGATGTTTCAAGTTGCAAGCTGATGACTACCAAGGCTGGGCGAAAGGGTTGGAACAGGCGGGATATGCCACGGGAGGCAACTACGCTGCCTCGCTCATCGGCATCATTGAGCGGAACGGGCTTGACAAGTACGACCGCATGGTGATGGAAGAGATGCAAGCACAAGGCCGGACACCGGGTGAGGATAGGGACAGCCACCTTGCCGGAGAGAGCAAGGATTATGCCTTTCCGTTGGAACGGGCAGAGTTTCTGTTGGTGACTGTGCCGTTTGGCGAACAGCGCAGCATCACTCTTCCAACGGACAATGAAGCCGTATTGGCCACGGAAGACAATGGCAAGGTCGTGGCAGTGGATGCCGGCAAATCATTGACCGTGGAGTATGCACGGGCAGATGGAACCACTTATCAGGTCAGCTACCAAGGCCTGACGAACACCCATGCCAAAGTGGGCGATACGGTAAACGCCGGGCAGCAAGTGGGCGTGTCAAGTGACAACCTCCAATTCGGTGTGGTGCAACTCTCCACCGACGGCGCCAAGCGTGACATCGACCCTGCGGCATACTTGGCTGAGATTGCCCCAAAGGGGAAGATTAACCTGCAACTGCTGCACGATGGCAAGGATTTATTGGCAAAATACAAAGCCACAGACGGCACGGCTATCGACGCAGGCCTGTCACCGGATGAGTGGATGAAGAAATTACTTTCATCGGAGGACAGCAACGAGCACCTCGGTTACGGTACTGACCCCATTGTGGAAATGGCCATTACTATGTTCACCTCGCTTATGGCTCTCGCCATGCAGATTGACAATAAGGAGGAACAGATGAGGATGGCTACCGAAGCGGCCTTGAGCAAACGCATCGACCTCTCGGCATTGCTGCCCGCCTGCAAGGAGTGCGTGTTGGAGGTGCAGGACAACGGCCGCCCCATCTTGCATATCGACAGTGGCGACGGCAGTTTCTCGCATGAACTGACCGCATCGGAGATGAACCGCCTTTCCCTTGTCCTTTCCGATACGGGTACCACGGCAGAACAGAAACGCAGCCAAGTGGCGGCAATTGTGGGCGGCATCGCCCTTTCCGGGCAAGTGGCTCGGAACTATGAGCAGGGAATGGAACAACGTAACGGACAAGGCGAGAACCTGCAAATGAGATAATAGACAAAATATCGAATACATCACCAATAAAGGATAACCATATGATTAAATGCAATGTGACAATCAACGGCACGGTCAGCCGGGCGGCGACGGTGCGGACCAATAGCGAGGGACAAACATTCATCTGCTTTGGTGTCAAGACCACCATTCCCGCCAAGTCGGGAGCGGGCAAGCAAGTGGAAATCTCCGTGTCAATGGATGGAGGTGAATCGGACACCAACCCATATGCTGTGGGTACAAAGGTAGAAATGCGAGGCACGCTCACTTTTCGCAAGCGCAGCGACAACCTATACTTGAATTTCCATGCCGATGCAGTGGATTTTACCCCTGCATCCGACAAGGACAACATAGAGGGCGACATTGAATTTCGCGGCACCATCGGCAAGCAGGTGGAGGAAAAGACTGATAAAAAAGGCGGCAAGTATCTGGTGTTCTCGGCTTTCAGTACCGAGAAAGATGGCGATGCCTTCGCTTTCACTTGGGTGCGTTTCATCCGTTTCTCAGCTGAGCGGGAGGCATTCCTTGTACCCAAGACAGGTATAACAGCCAAAGGCAAGCTGGAACTGTCAGCCTACCTTGACAAACTCAACATTGCTTGCCGGGTGGAAGAGTTGGCAGAATGGGTAAAAAAGGAGCATAACAACCAAACACAAGCGTAGGCATGGCAAAGAGGAATGATTACCATAGGGATGGCCCGTCGGCGGAAGACCGGGCGTTGGAACGATTCACGGAACTGATGATAGAAAAGATTTCCACCTTGAAAAAGGACTGGTCGAAGCCTTGGTTTACAGAAGGCATGATGAAATGGCCAAAGAATCTTTCGGGCAGGGAGTACAACGGGATGAATGCCCTCATGTTGGCATTGGAATGTGAGAAAAGGGGGTACGAGCTTCCTGTATTTTGCACCTTCGATGCCGCGCTTTCACTCAATTACAGCAAGAAGAAGGACGGCTCGCGTCAGCCTTTGGTGGATGAGAACGGGGAAAAGCTGCCGTTGGTATCCGTGCAGAAAGGTGAGAAATCGTTTCCAGTGTTCATCACCACCTTTACCGTAGTGGACAAGGAAACGAAAGAGAAAATCAAATATGACGAGTACAAGCGGCTGTCGGACGAGGAAAAGCAGCGGTACAATGTCTATCCGAAGATGAACGTATATAACGTATTCAATGTGGACCAGACCAACCTCCGCGAGGCTCGTCCCGAACTATACGAGAAGATTCGGTCTGCCAATGCACTGAAACCACCCGTAAAATTGGAAGGTGAGTCATTCTCGTTCGCCCCATTGGACGAAATGGTGGATAAAGGGCTATGGGTGTGCCCCATTCGCCCCATGCACCAAGACCGTGCGTATTACAGTATCAGCAAAGACGAAATTGTTATCCCTGAAAAGTCGCAGTTTGTAGATGGGGAGTCCTATTACGGTACCATGCTGCATGAAATGACTCACAGCTCCGGGCATGAAAGCCGGTTGAACCGTTTGAAACCTGCCGCATTTGGGTCGGAGGAGTATGCAAGGGAAGAATTGGTGGCCGAACTGGGCAGTGCGCTGTTGGCCTCGCGGTATGGCATGGCAAAACAGATAAAAGAGGAATCAGCGGCTTACTTGAAATCGTGGCTGGGCAGCTTGCAGGAATCACCGGAGTTCTTGAAAACGACCTTGTTCGATGTAAAAAGAGCCACCTCGATGATTTCGCAACAGATTGATGCCGTGCAAGAACGCATCGAAGCCAAGCCGGACATCATGGATGTGGACGGTGACGGCAATACGCAAGAGGTGGCGCATGAGGACAGGGAACTGGTGGGGGCTATAGCGGAAGACTATGTGCCATATCGCCGAGGTAGGTAAAATAGGAATCGTTCTTGCAAACGGATGCTGTATCATGTATCAAAATGTCAGCCGTGGGGTATTTCCAAACGGCTGACCCATTTCCAATTTTTGTAATTTCATTTCAGCAACAGGACAATTCCGTGGGGAAAACTTCTGCCTCCGAACAATCGGAAGCTATTAAAATGATGCTGTCCTCTTCAATTTCTTCAGGAGCAGATATTATCCCATACTCCCCATCCGATAAACCGCCATCCGGGTCATGCCAATAGACTGTGGCACCCTTCTTGATAAAATCATATTTGCCCATAGTCATTATTTACCTGTAATTGTTTCTGAAAATTTATTATTTTGATGCCGCTCCCAGTTAGCCAATGCCGAAGGTTTAGAGGAATTGGCATAGCAGTATTCACAAAGATGGGGGCAGGTGTCATACTCCCCGATGTCCTTGGAAGCCATGCAGCCACACAACAGGCGTTGGCCTGGGTCTTTCTTATGTCGGCTTATGAAATACCGATTTCCCGGCAATGGTATGGCACCGGACGGCAACAAGCCGTCATCAAACAGGCCGTGCGAGGTTATTTCTTTGACTTCGACACCCATGTGCTTCATCAACGTCTTGTCCTGCCAAGCCAAGCGGGCGATGAGGTCGGCATCGATGCAACGGTTATGAGCTATGCCATACCGGGCAAGCTCCACCTTTTCACCGCAAGTCGCCAAGGCATAATTCCAACCATTCGTCTTGTTCAACTCGGAAAGGCGTTCTGCAAATTCAACCATCTGCCCTTCCGTCCATTCCCTGTAACATATCCCGCTCTTGTCTAAATTGGATTTTACCTTTCTATAGTTAGCGATGTCGGCATAGCTGAACACCATTTTTTCGGTATATCCCTTGAGTTGGTCACCTATGCGTTCCACCTTATCAAGCAAGCTGTCCAAGGAGAGGCTTTCCATGAGCAGCATGGGGTCGAAACGCCATATCACGGCTTTCTTGCCTAAACGTGTGGCCAGTTTCTTGAACGTGTCTATGCGCTCCACCAATGGAGGAACACCTGTTTCCAAGCGTTCGAGTTCGTAATCGTTTAATGTGTATTGTATATAACACCCTATGCCCTTTCCTCGCAGAATATCCAAATAAGGCAACAAGGGGTACGGGTTCTTCGACCAAAATATGATAAACCTTGTATCCTTGTAAGATACGTAACTCCGGACTTTGCTGAAAGGGTTTGTCCATACCGAGTAACCTACTTGGAGGCGATGGAAAAACCAGTCGGCATAAAACGCCGGAATGTCGGTGCTGCGGCTTGCGGAAACAATGACCGGGCAACTTGCCACGGCATTGCCGCCATCTTCCAATATAATGTTTCGTTTGTCCATATCGGTGATTTTCTATGCAAAATAAACAAATATAAACCATATCCCGTTTTCTATCATGTGATTATTGCCAACAAAATATGTGGCAACCTATGTATGGACGGCTTATGCGGCATGGGAAACCTGTAAGGCATCCCATGAACCGCACCATCCGTTTGATTTGAGCCTGTTTAGACTATTCGGTAATGATGCAGGTAACAATATCCCTCATTGTCGCCAGTATGCCATTGCTCATTGAGGGCTTCCACATCTTCTTCCGACTGTATATCGCACTTGCTTATTTCAGCTATCCATTGCAGGGCTTCTTCCATACGGTTAAAATACTCCACCATAAATTCTCCATCGGGAACATTCACGTCCGCGATGTAACGCTCTTTGAAATAACGTCCATCGCTATCATTAGTCAGGTATTCCGCCATCATCGGTTCTTCGGAGCGGTAGTAATAGTTCAGTGACGGAAATTTTTGACAGATGAAGTCGTATGTTTCGATGCAGGGTGACCAAGCAGTTTCGGTTTCCATACGCAGAATATTCCCTTGACATTCCAAAGAAAACCATGTGCCTCGGCAATAGGTTTCTTTCCAATGGCCACCCAAGGCTTCGACAAGGCATCCCAGCCAGTTTGTACCAAAGCCGTTTTCTACCAATGGAGTTTTGCGCCTTTCCAACCTTTTCATCGTTTGGTAAAGGGTCTTGATTTCTTGTTTGTCACCCTCGAATACAAGGGATGTGTTACACCAATTAGGCATGATTGTAAATGTTTGTTGGTTAGATAATATGTTTGGATGGGGTACAGGGCATTGGGAACACCCTGTACTTTTTGTTGTGTCACTCGGGCAACATCATCGGCATCAGCAAAGCCAAGTGTTCCGACTGGCCATCGCTCGATACTGGTTCGATGATGGCGGCACGGCAGGCTTCGCTCATGCGGAAGCGTACTTCGGCTGCGTCCATATTCTCCAAAACCATTTTGAGGTTCTCGGCGTGAAAAGCGATACGGATTTCATTCCCTTGGTAGGTGCAGAATACGGTTTCCTCGGCCGAAGTGGCATTGTCAAAGTCATGCCCCGTGAGGAGCAATGCCATGCCCGAAAAAGACAATACAAGCTGGCGGCTCGTCCTTTCCGCGAATATGCCCACACGACGGATGGCAGATAACAAAGCTTGGCGGTCGATGGTCGCTTCCTTGTCGCTGTTGGTGGGAACAATGGCATTATAGTTGGGATATACCCCCTCTATCAACCGTGTGCTGAAGCTGTCCGTGTCGGTTTTGAACACAATGTTCCGCTCGTTGTATGCCACTTCCACGTTGCCCTCCTTCTTCTGTAACAACAACTTGACAATCTTTGCTGCCTTTGCCGACAAGATGAAACGGCAATCTTCCGCATTTCCTGCTAAGGGATAGGTGTTGCGCACCAACTTGTGCCCATCGGAGGCGGCACACTCCACCTTTCCACCTGCAAAAGTGTAGCTTATCCCTGTCATTACAGGTCGCTGGGCATCGTATGAAACGGCATAAAGCGATTGGTCGATGGAATTGCACAATGTGGCAGCGTCCATGTCGAAGCGAATGTCACTCTCATCTTGCATCATGGGATATTCATCGCTGCCAAACCCTGCCATGTCGTAATGTCCGTTCAAATAGTGAATGGTCACGCTTTTATCATTATCATTGATGGTGAAGGTAATCGGCTGTTCGGGCAGATTTCTCACTGCCTCCAACAAGGTGGATGCCGTGATGCACACTTTGCCTGTTCCCTCCTGTCCTGTAATATCCAGTGAGCCGTGCCATACACATTCCAGGTCGGAGGCGGTCACTTCCAGCGGTGTGTATTCTTTCACCTCCAGCATGAACGTGGAAAGGATGGGCAGTGCCGGTTTGTTGTTCATTACTTTGGCCATTGCAGCCAGTTTGTTCGCCATTGCGGTTGATGATACTGTAAATTTCATAATGATGATGTTTTTATTTCCCTGCTATCGGGCTGCTTGCCCTTGCCTCAGGAAGTTATTTTTCGGTGCAGGATGAGCCGCCCGCCTATGACGCAAACTTTTTGGCAGGAATACGCTTTGGCGCAAGGGAAAGGAAGATTCCTGCCATCGGGACAACCGCTACATCCTGCCTTCGTCCCAAAAGTTTTCGGCATCAACAGCGGACGACTGAAATTCGCACAAGAAAATACGCCCGGCGGCAAGGGCATGGACACGAACGGTAAGAAGTCTGTACAACCGGATGACTGTCAGCATGTAAAAGGAATGACAAAGTAAAATTGTATCTTTGATATTCCCTTGGAAAACACTCCATGCTGCCGTCGATTTTGCTAATTTTGCCGTCTTTTATTCAAGCAACTGAAAACAGATTGAACGATTAGTCATCCTATTATTGCTAATCCTGATACTGGTTACACGGTATGGGAGAAGAAAGCTGGGCGAAGCCTATTGCGCTGCCGCCAAGTATGCGCCTACTTTGGAACTGCGCAGGGATTTCAGCCGCAAGGCGGTGTTGGCGGGCAACCGGGAAGCAAGGAAAATTTTCCCCATCACCGTTGCGAGGTTTGCGGCCGACCATCAGCCGCTGAAAGTGTTCAAGAGGAAGAAAATCCCCTGCGTATTTACGGACTATTACTTCCCGTCACGGTACAATCCATACTTGAGTGAAGCACAAAAACAGTTCTGCCAATCCATTTTGGATTTCAAGGACGGCAAGCATGATGGCATCCGTTTCCTTGTGGCCGGAATAGAGAGATTGAAACCCCAACCAGGTACCATTGTCATGTTCATGCCGTGCAGTACACAGCGCAAATATTGGAGGCGGTTCAAAACGATGGCGGACTATGTACATGACGAATATCCGGAACTTGTGTGCGGCATATCGTATGTCCGTTACACGGGCGACAGGGAGAGCTTGCACCTGCAAAAGGACAGAGGAAATGTTACATTGGAGAAAAATTATTTCTTCAAAGAGGACTTGGCGGGCAAGGAGGTATTAGTGGTGGATGACATCCTTACAACAGGGAATAGCCTGCAAGATTTCAGAAAGGAAGTGGAAGCGGATGGTGGCAAGGTGGTAGGTGCCATTTTTGCCGCCGAGACATTCAAAATGCCCAATGCTTTCTGGTGTTATTTGGAAGCGTTAGGCTGGTCGGAAGATGATGCGGGGAAATATGAATCCAAGCCCGAAGATACCGTTGTGGATTATCCATACCAACGTCGTAAATGGGGTGTCTATGATGAAGAACCGGAAGACATTGATTGGATGCCCGACAGGACGATTATTCATGGGAACAGCATGATAAACTTGTGGTATGGCAAAAGAAAAGGGAAGAATGTAGTGGTAAAAAAGGAAATCTTGCCGTTGGATCCGGAGAGCGACGAGCCATGCAGCGACGACTTGTCTGAATTTGACTTGCGGATATAAGACTGGCCGGCTTTCACAAGCCAGCCAACCCCTAAGAATCCTTGGTTCAAACCAATGAAATAAGTTGTTTCAAACCATTCTTATATTATGAACAACAAGCACCTAATCTGTCGTGTCCGATGATGGTAACAGCAACCTTACACAAGCATTGCGGTTGGCTTCTACGGGATTGTACTTGTCGATGCCGCCGGCTGAAACCGTTTCTATCCTATCGGCATCCACGCCACGTCTTCGCAACTCTCCGGCCATGTATGCGGCACGCCTTTGCGACAAGCCATTGTTGATGGTGTCGTTTCCGGTAGCACTGTCTGCCGCACCGATGATTTGGATGCGCAACCCGTGCTTCTTGACAATCCGGGCGATACCGTCCAGGTTGACCAACTGCGAAGGGTCGGTAAGCCTGTCGGTATCCAGCACGAAGAAGAAATAGATGGGCGGGCCGATATACCTGCCGTCCACAGGCAAGGTTGAAACAATGGAATCATTGCTTTGGAAGGAACCACCGCTTCTATAAGTGGAATCCATGTCGTATGTCCTATAAACGGTGTTTTTACTGTGGATAAAAGCGGTATCGCCTTTATGCTTGTCCTTGTTCGCTTGGGCATCTCGCAACCTTGCACGAAGCGAGTTCAACCCGCTGTAATTGTTCTTGGGATAGCCGGTTGTCAAGCCTTTGCCGTCACGTTCGTCTTTCATCGAAGAAAGCCTGTCCACATACTTGTCCAGCAGCCCTTCCAACTTCAATATCTTCTCCAATTCAGCAATGATGCGGGTGGTATTGCCGTTCATCTTCCGGAGCCGCTCGTTCTCATTGCGCAAGCTGCGGGCATAGCCGGTCAACCGTTCGTTACGCCCGATGTAAGGGGAGGCATCCACCACACGTTTCCGGCCTTTCTTTCCGATAGTATAGGAAAATCCGGCGGTTAGGGATAGCAGACGGTCGCCCCACTTGTTACCTGCGCCCATGCCGTCAAAGTCCTTGAAGGTGGTGGCACAGCCAAGTTCAGCCGTGAGGTGCAGGCGGTCGGTCAAGCGGTATCGTCCTTGTACCCCGTAAGAAACGGCAAAGGGATGGCGGCCTAATTTGTCATTGTGCAGGATGCCCAAGCCAACGTAGGGAGCCAAGTCCCAGCGGAAATCCTCTTTGGTACGTGAGAAGCCCGACAACACGTTCCACATCAAGTCGGCATGGAGATGCAGGAAGTCCTTTGATTCAAGTTGTGCGTCCTTGAACTGCAAGCCTTGGAAGGCGATTCGTGTGCCGATGGCCGGTGTGAACCACTTGCCCACGGAAACGGACAATGCTGGCTTTGTTCGGTCAAAGATGTCACCACAACCAAGCGGTGAACCGACGAATGCCGACACGCCGCCGGACACGTTCACGAACCAGTTGCCACGCCAAGGGGAAACTTCCACGGCATTCTCCAAATAGGCCGGCTCCAACGGTTGCAACAATTCCTCCCACTGCGGAAGGATCTCCCATCGGATGGTGTCCGTCATGGGAACATTGTACGCCCTTGCCATGAGTGGCAGGGACAATACAGATAGCAATAAAAATCTCCTTATCATATTTATCTGTGTATTTGTTTTCTGTTTGCAAAAGAAATGATTCGCCGCGTCTGCAAAGAGGCCGAAAGCCTCTTTCAACTCGTGCTTAACAAGAATTTCGGTAGCGGCAATTTATCATACTGTCAATCATACTGTAAGGCATAGGAAATAGGCTGTTGAAAATCATTTGCCTTGTCATTTCCGGCGGACGCTTTTGCCACTTTTGGGCTTCATCATCCGGCTTGCTTGCATCAGACAGCGTCTTGCCCACGCCCGGTCATCCTCGTCCTCATTGCGCCCCCAAGGCAGGTCGCTGCCGCCACCTCCGCCGCCGTGGCTTTCTGCAAACGTTGTGGCCAAGTCCACATAGTTTGCAAAGAGGTAGATGGCGCATTTGAAAATATCCTCGCCACGCTCGGCCACTTCTTTCAGCAGTGTACCATCGAACAGGCTTTGGCCTTCACCGTCCAATGACGGAAGCAATGACTTGAACTCGTGCAGTATGTCGCCCAGCAGCGCATCGGCCAGCCGGTAGCGCACCTGATGTTCCAAGTCGTAAGTCGCCGCTTTGAGGTCCCGGCGGTATTCCAACGCACGTTCCCGTGTTTCTTCCTCTAACTGGCGAAGTTCTGAGAGTTGCTTGTCCGCTATTTCCAATTTGTTGCGCTTGTCGGTGAGGTTGTCAAGCACTTTCTGCAAGTCAAGGTCGAGTTTGCTTATCTTCTTGCGCAGTTCCTCCGAATCGCCACGGCCTGCTTTCAACTCTTCTGCAAGGGCTTCCATCTCGGCAATCATCTGCTTCTTTTTCTCTTCCAAATTGGCGGTCATCGTACCCAACCCCTTCACCCGTTTCTCGGCAAAACGGATGTCGGCAAGAAGCCCGGAAAGCAATGTCTTATTGTTCTCGATTTGTTCCTCCAAGGTCGTGCATTCCTCGCTCAACGCACGGCGGTATTCTTCCGTGGTCCGGTGTTTCGCTCCTGTCACGGCTATGCTGTTGCCACGCTTCATTCCCCACTTCTCGTTCACCTTGGCAAACTCGTCGTGGAGTGCGAAGAAACGCTTCTTGGAATCATAAATCTTCCCTCCGAAAACCTTGTTGAACGAGATTTTATTCCGTTCATCCACCGGTATCACGGTGCAGTGCACATGTGGGTTCAGTTCATCGAGGTGTACATAGAAGCCGATGACGTTTTCCTCGCCCCAGTGTTCACACGCAAACCTGTACACATCCATTGCCCAACGCTCTATGTCCTTGTTGCGCCGGATATGCGAGTTGTCAGCCCCGTGCGTGAAGTCCACTCTTTGGTTGCCAAAGGCTATCTCGTGCATTCTTTCCCTTGAGCCGCCAAAGATGATGTTTGCTACGGTGCGGTACTGCGGTTCGCACAATTTTGCGTTCGGGTCGGTTATGCCACGTTCCCGCAGATTGTCCGCCATGCGCCTGGTGATAGTCCTCGACTTATCGACCGGCTGGATAATGCCGCCTTTCACAATCTCGAAATTGAGGTGTTCGCGGTTTCGGTCATAGTTGCCATGCTTCGTTGCCCACTCCCAACCTTTTTCCGTCCAGTTACGCTGGTGTTCGTCGCTTTGGCCTACACTCATGCCCTTTCCGGGTCTTATGTCCAATACCTGTTTGATGTCATTTGCCATAATTCAGTCAAATTTTTCAGCTTGCTGCCGCCTCGGCGGTTCCTGCATTTTGCCCTTCCCGGGCAAAGTGCGTATTAGGCTACGCAGGCAGAGCCTGTCTTCGTGGGCAAGCCCTGTCGTCAGGGTCGGAGGTCAAGACCTCCGTCTTTACCCATCCGGCTTGCCGGGATGCTTCGTACGTAGTCCTGTGAAGCACAGCGCAGGGGAAACAAACCATCCTAACTTAGTTTTCCAATTCGCCCGTGGGTTTGGTTCCATCATGCGGTTTAAGCCCGTTGTGAGGCTTTTCTTGCGTTATAAAGGGGAGATAATGCCGTAGAATGGTGTCGGCAGTTTCATTGCCGCTACAAGTGGCTTGTGCTTCCCGCAGGTTTCTTGTCTCGATGAGCCGCAATCCGGCGAGCGTCAACCGCTGTAGGAAACGCGCAAGGTCTTTGCCACATTCGTCCACGTACAGTCGTTCGAGGGCTTCATTCACCCGTTCATCAGCAGGAATGATGCTTGTGCGTTGGAGGATGGTATGGGCTATCAGCTTGTGCAGGCGTTCACCGGTGGATGCTTGTCGTCCGGAACGTTTGTTTGTCGGTTCTGAAACAAATAGTTTATCCGTTTCGGTGATGAAGTGTGCAAGCATCTCCACCGATTCCTCGATGGTGAGGTAGCCACAGAGCCAGTGGTTCAGGAGTAGTTCATCTTCCGACAACAAAGGAGCCTGGGAGTTCTCCCCGTTCGGCACTGCACAAGTGACAGTAAGGATGAAATAGCCGCTGCGGCCAATGACTTTGACAGCATTTGTTTCCTCCAATGTGGATAGGAATTTCCTCACCGTGGTGCGGTGCCAGTTCCAATGTTTGGCAAGTCCGCTGACCGTCAATGCCACTTGTCCTTCAGGCAAGGGCTTGGCGATGGCAGGGAACTCTTTCTTGTTCCCGTTGGCTATCTCCACAAGGTTACGGAACGCAGCCATTTTTGTGCATTTTTCGCCCGATTCGGGATTGAGGTATGCGAGCAAATCACTGTCGATTTGGATGCGGTATTTGGTCGTTTGATTTTCTTTCATGCGCGATATGTTTTAATCGTTATCTTGTTCAATCAAATCAGGATGAATGGCAGGGAAAGGCTCTCATGTAAGCAATCTTTCCATTGGCCAAGGTTTTCTACTGCCATCTGTAATAGTCCTCCACAATGCTTTGGGGCGATTCCAAGTATTCTTTCAGCTTATCGGATGGAGCCGCCCGTACAGTCTGCGGAGGATAGAACACTGCACCGAATACGACTGTGGCCACCGTAATACCGAGAGGCAGCGTATGCGGAACGAAAATCAGTATCATCGCCGCCATTGCCACCCAGAAAAAACAGCGTTTCCGTTGCAGGAAGTCAAACGCCCGTTCCGTATTCTTGTGGGAATACAAGGCTACGCAAACAAGGGATGAGCAGACCAGTTCATAGACATTTCCAAAGACATTCAGATGGTAGAAGTGGAACACCATGAGCGAGGCAAGCATGGCCAGCGTGTAGCACCTGCGGAAGCTGCGGCTCCAAACCATGCGCAAATAGAACTGTAGCATGGCGGGGCATTTGCTTTTATAGAGAAACGGCACAACGGCATACGCCAGAATGAAAAGCATATAAAGGATGGGGATAATCATTGTCTGGTGATTTGAGGGTTACAGTTCAAGTTCCAAGTTGATGAGTTTGTGCGAGGCGAGGTGGATGATGTCCTCCGCGTCCTGCATGGAAAGCGTGCCTAACCTGCAGCGTTCCTTGAAGCCCGGCCGACGTTTGAGCGAGTTCACCGCACGGTCAAGACGGTATTCGGGAATATCCCACACATGCCCTTTGGAATAGGCACCATGAGCTGTCCGTGCCACCAAGGAAAGCACCCTGCAACGGATGGGATGCAAGCCGCCTCCGGAGTGCAGCATGAAGTGGCCGGTACGGTCGGTATCCAGCACATCCACCCACGTGCGGCACTCGTGGATGGTGGCGGCGAGTTGGCGGTACAGGACTTCCTTCATAGGCAGATGAAGTCTTTAAGCAGTTCCTCTTCCTTGACGGCGTACAGGAGTTTGCCGCCTTTCGTTACCCTCGCAAGTTCCTCGCGGAGTTCGCTGCCCATCACCTCCAACGAATCGTAGAGGATCACATAGAGCGTGTCGCATTCCATGCGGTCATCAGCTTGCGCGTTCAACTTGTGCATGTGGCCGAAGCGGGGATTAGAGTAAGCACAGCACCGCTGGCCGAACGGGGTGTCTTTGCTCGGCACATGGTGGTAAAGGAGTACCAGTTCCATCTGGTCCTCCAGCTCGTCGATAAGTTCCTCGATGGGATAAACTTTGGGCAGGCGGAAGGTGAGCAAAGCATAGTCCTCGTACACCTCCGCTCCTTGGAAAAGGTTTTGTGAAACCAACGCCGGCATCTCCAAGGATGCAAGCGTGATGAACCGGTCGATTTGTTCTTTTTGCATATGGTCGTTTGATGATTTGATTAATTTCGGTTTATGGGTGACAGTCTTATTGGCATCCCAAAATGAATGTTTCCATCAGGAGCGTGGGCAATTCTTCCGCTTCCAAAGGAAAGTCAATGCCTTTCAGTTTGGCCAAAGCCGATGGCATCCGTTCTGCCAGTTTCTCCATTGTGTGCAACTGTTCCTCGTCCATGAGCGCATAGGCGAAGCTGTCGAATGAAATCCACGGTTGCAGGATCATCCAGAGATAAGCGGCGGCTTGCCCGTTGTCCGTGATACGCAAGCGTGACAAGCCGTCCACACAAGCCTCGGCGTTCTGTATAAGCCGCCTGTTATTGCGCATCGCCAACAGGATGACCACCTCGGTTTTTCCGAACACAGGCTGCTCCTTGCCGGCAAGGGCGATGATGCCGCGTATGACTTTCCCGGTGTTTCGGGTAATGCCGTCCAATGGCGTATTCCCGGAGCTGAGTGAAGGTAGGTGAAGCAGGAACGAGCGGAACGCCACATCTTCTTGCCGGAGGAAGTCAATGGCATCTTCCTTGGTTCGGAGGCTATTGGCAAGCGTGCTTTCCAATAGCTTCTCATACTTACGGATTACCTCTTTGCCGCTGCCTTTATAAGCAGGGATTGCGCTTGCCTTGCGGTAGAACAGATGGACGGAACCGGCCAGCCTTTGTGACAGGGAGTCCACTTCCACATCGTTCAAACCGCGTACCACGGAGAGGTAATCGGCAAAGCTCCTTTTTTGGCTGTTTATCAAGAGTGCCATTTGCACGGCGATGGAGTCGCCAAGGGCGATATGGTTGCTGTTGGCATGGGCGTGTCTGTTGTTTGCCGTGTCACTTGACAGGGCGAATGACACGGCGGCATCCAGCTTTCTCCATTCTTTGGTCAACGAAATAATTTCGTCCGTGTCGGCATTTCTTTTGCCTTTGAGCGATTGGAAGAAATCGTTATAAGCGGCCATCGCTTCCTCTGCCGTGGTGCGGGCATCTTTATGGGAAGGATGACATCCTAAGAGAAGTGCCGCCATCAAGAGCAGGCAAACGATGCTTACAGTATGATTTTTTAGGGTTGGTAAAGAATGGCAAATGCCATCTGAAATATGCGGCTGTTTCACTTGCCACTTGATCAACCGTCCTTTTGATTCTGTCTGTTCCATTGGAGTAAATTTGTTATTGACGGCGCAAAATTATAGCAAGGGATTAACAATGCGCATATGGGCATTGTGTTGTTATTTATTCTTATGAAATCATACTTGGAATATGATTTTACTAATTGTTTGTCAGTCTGTTAGTGGATAATAAATGACACAAAAAAGAATTATTTGGGTCAAAGGATATAAAAGGGTGTTTGGTCGATGACGCAAGCCGGAAAGAACTGTCGGCAAGGGTGACAGCTTGTGCAGGGGATCTGCTGTACAAGGCGACAGTTCCGTGTATAGAAGTTAGTAGCCGCAAGTGTAAGTTTCCTATGAAATCCACCGTTTTTTCCGCAAAAAAATCATACTTTTGCAGCCGTAACACTAATCAGATCAATTCAATGGCTATAATAGGCTATTTGCCGTATCTTCCCAAGTATGCGGAGGGAGCGGCTGACAGGAAATGGATGGAGGACTTCGGTTGTGACCGCATCGTGGAGGAAAAGCCCGAAGAAGGAACATACCGTATGGGATGGGATACACTTCTGGCGAGCATCGGCAAGGGTGACACACTGGTCGTTTCCAAACTCGCACACGCCGTCAAGGGCGCAAGGCAGTTGTCATTCTTTCTGGAGTTTTGCAGGATAAAATCAGTCCGGCTGGTTGCCCAGCATGACGGCATCGATTCGGGCAATGAACTGTTCCCTGAAACCCAAACATCGGACTTGCTAAGAGTGATTGCCCAGTTGCCCGAAGAGGCTAACGCCGTGCGCAAGATGACATCCCAACCGGGGCGGTGGACAAAAGGGACAAAGGTGCTTTCGCAAGCCGCTTACGGGCGTGTGGAACGGAATAAACGGGTGGTGAACATGTATAAGAGCGGCTACACCATTGATGATATTTGGAAGACCAGCGGCTTCCGTAGCCGCAGTTCCGTGTTCCGTGTATTGAAGGATGCGGGAGTGGAACTGAAACGAAAAAAGAGATAAAGACTTTAGTAAAATCATAGTAAAACATAGTAGCATGGAAGATTTAAACATAAATAGAACTGGTATTGTAATTCTACAATGGTTACGAAATGAGGATCCTCAATTAGGAGAAGAATTGTACTTTCAAATTAGAAACAAGGAAACACAGTTTGATAATTTCTTTGTTACATTTTACAAGGCGACAAATCAGAAAGAGTTCACAGATTCTTTACAAAAGATGATTGATACTTTGGAAGAAGGGACTATTTTTACTTTGCACATAGTAGCACATGGATATGAAGATGGGTTAGGAACTGATTTATCAACCTCAATAAAGTGGAAAGAGCTTTTTTATTACACTAGACAACTCAATATAAAAATGCATAATACATTATTGATTGTTTTATCTTCGTGCGTTGGTGGTGGAATACTTTCTTATATAGATCCTACGCAACGCGCTCCTTATATGGCTTTTATAGGTAACACAAGAGATGTTTTGATTAAAGATGCGAGAAAAGGATTCCCATTATTCTATGAAGGTTATCGCTCACCTTTAGACTTTGTAAAAGGGTTAAAAGCATTAAATGAATCTATTGATTTTTCTGAAGAATTAGAACCTGGTAAAAGAAAAACTGAATTTTTCATAATGTCTGCAGCACAATCTTTTGATGAGATATTCAATCCCGATAGAGACCCTATTTTTTTTGCTAAGGTTGTATCAAAAATAATGCCTCCAAATCAAATTATACCGCAAGAACTGCGAATACAAAAGGCAAAAGAATTATTTAAGAAAGAAGGCGAAAAGTTACGCCCATATTTTACTTTTACAGATTGATTTTTCAGATAATGATATACTAAAACTAATAAATTGTATATTTAAAAAAGACAGATGGGCATGGTTTACTTGAAATCCCATGCCCAAACTACTCCTTGGTACATCAATCAAGCGCTCTGCCTTTTCTGCGTCAAGGCGTTTCGGATGGTATCATTCAGCCGCATCAGCCAAATGTGGCTACCGCATGGAAGTTGCTGTTCGTCCAGGACAAAGGGCAGGGAGTGGTCTCTCACTTGCACTTTCAGTCGTTCTCCGTCAAGGTTAAGCCCAGTTACCGTTCCGCAGCGAGTGCGTCCGTCTTCGTCCGTCCAGCCCATGCGGACATCAATCCCCATTGGCGCGGATTGGAGTCGGTTCTCCTGCATTGTTTGCCTGACGGCTTGCAGGGCGTTTCGCTTCATGCCGTCAAGGACAGTCCCGATGGATTGGGGCATGGATGTTCTTGTTATCATAAGCTGTCCGTTTATGAAAAACATTCCTTCAAAAGAAACCGTCGGTATTCGGCTTCGTCCTTGCCCCGCTCGACGGCTTCATCGATGACACAGCCAAGTTCGTCAAAATACACTTCCTCGCCGATGCACTCCGTGCCGGCATAGTTCTGCAAATAGACCTCGTAGTAGTCCAGTGCGTTGTAAGCGATGATGACATTGCCACGGAACAACCGTCCCTGCACATGGAACTTGAGGGCGGCCATGCCCTTGTATTCCGTTGCCACGAAATTTCCGATGCCCCATGAACAAATGACATTCAGCGGGGTCATGCCTACCAGTTGGTCTTTGATGATGTTCGCCATTTCTAATACAAAATCCTTATCCATATTCAATTCTATTATGATTAGTCAAAGTTTTCTTCTTCCTCGATGATTACGCTGACATTTCTTTTGCCATAGATGCGTTGGAATGCTTGCACTATAACATCAAACAGTCTGTCGCTTTCCGTGTACCCAATGTCCAGCTCCTTCGTACAATAGTCAAAGTTGAAACCAGCCGTTTCGCCCGAATATCGGTCAGCCGTGTTGTAAACCGTGACGTCCACATAGTCGGTCGTGCCGCTTTGCAGGCTCACCAAGTGGCCGTAATAGCAGAACTCCATGTTGTTGGAGGGGCTGGTGGTAATTTTCTCCACCAGCCTGTGAATGTAATTGTACCGTTTCCTGCTCATAGTGGTTTCATTTCATCAATTCCTACCGTAAACCCATAGCCATCCTCCGTGCGGAACTCATACAGTCGTTCCAGGTCGTGCAGCACTTCGCCTTTGCCGAAATTCTCCCTTGCTTCTTCTATCTCCACATTCATGGCGGCTTTCGCACGTTCAAGGGTAGCATACAAGGCATGGCAGTCTGACACGCAGTCATTTTGCTCAATCAAGGTGTAAACCAGATACACTGCGTTCTTTTCCATAGTCCAATGTTTTAGATGTGCGGGATATAATGTCCGTTCTCTTCCAAGTAAGCCACGATGTCTTTCGCTTCCTCATGCGATGCACGGTTGCGGTCATCATACCGCCTTTTGTCATCGGCCATCACCACCAGGCACTCCTTCAACAGCTTATAGAGGTTTTGCTGCAAGGTCGGGTGCATCAGTGGGATGGAAGCGGCAAAGACCGCATAGTCAAAGCCGTAGTCATTCAAAGCATTTTCCACCTGCATGGCAAGGCGGTACTCTTTCGTTTCTCTGAGGTTGTCAATTTTCTTCATGTCCATAGATATTTAAGTGAAACTTTTCCCTTTCATTGGCTCCTTTCCCCGAAGCCTGTTTGGGATTTACGGATGCTTAGTCCGGGTATCAGCCATGCTTCACCTGACGCTTTTTCTTGCCGAATACGCTCCGCAGGAGGAAGATTCCGCAAGAAATTCACTTCAAAGCGTGGCAGGTCAAGCGTGATGCCCGACATTTGCAGCCGAAAAACCTAACGGTGAAGGGCAAAGGCGGAATGCCATGCAGACAGGTATAAAAGGAGTAATGGCTGACTATGAGAGGATAAGGGAATTAGGCAAGTATAACAGGGATAAAACCGGGTAAAGCAAGTGCTATAAGTGGTCAACGCTATAAGTGGAACCGGGCTGGGTAGTCCATGCAGGGAAGCCGTGAGCCGACTTTCCCACATGGATTTCCCTTATTAGAACCATTCGGGATTATCCCTCTTTAACTCCTCTACCAGCTCTTTGTCGGGCAAGGCAAGGGTACGCTCATCGGTGAAGAAGAAAATCTCATCGTAGATGTCCGATGCTTCCTCATTGGCAAAGCCTTCGTTTTCGTCCTCGAAACTGCCGGGCTGCAAAGCGTCAAGCAGGGCTGTGCTGCCTATAATCATATACTCGCCTTGGTTGTCTTCCACCATGCGGCATGGGTACTCCACACCGCCAAATTCAATTTTTGTTGTAATCATGCGTTTGTATTGTTAAATGGGGTTTGTATAAGTTGGTTATATCCAATTTCATGCGCTCCGCCCTGCGGCAAGTGTAGAACGTGCCGCCTTTCGGCTCGCCATTGTAGTAGGCAATGATGCGGTTGGCTCGCTCAAGCATATAGTCGTTGCGTCTGAGAAAACAGCCGTCAAAGTAAGTCTCGCTCAAGCATACCACGTTATCTGCCTTGCCGAGAATGGAGCTATACCGCTCTTTGTCCGTAGGGTTGAACTTGCAGGATTGCCCACGGAAGGGGATGACAGCTGTCAGCCGAATATCGGGATAGTTGGCTTTCATCGCCAGCAGTGTTTCAGCCGCAAGCATGTCAAAGCCTGCCGCCATGCCGCAAAGGAAGTGGCGGATGCCCGAATGATAGCAAGCCGTGATAGCCCCTTCAAGATTGGTTTTCAACCGCTGCCTGTCGCTGTAGCGGATAAAGCGGTGTCCTGTGAACGCTGCCGCCTTTGTAATGTCTGTCCGTATCATCATCTTACCTTGTAGAATGTCTTTGCCAAGAACAAACCGCCCAACACGTTTGCGCCACACGCTTCCAAGTTGTCGGCTGTGGTGGCGTAGGATATGCCTTTGGTGATGATGTCGTCAAAGAGCAACACATCTTTGCCCTTGAAGAAATCAGTGTCATAGTCTGCCATTTGTGTCGTCCGTGCCTCGGTTTCGTCTCTTCGGTGTTCGTGGACTGCCAACCGCCCTGCCGACACTTGCATATGTGGATAGCCGTTGATGGCATGGGTGAGTTCGCATACCCTTTCCGAAAAACGCTTGTAGCGCAGTTCGTTCTTCTCTTGCGTTGATGCAGGTACGCAGGTGAATACGATGCTTGTGAGCCGACTGCCGAAAAGCTCTTGCAAGTGCTTGGCGGTCATTAGGGCTACTTGCTCGTATGCCCGCCCGTCCTTGAAGTCCCAAATAGTCTGTCGGTCAGCCTTTTGCTGCTCGCCCACATTCTTGATGCGTACCGGATAGTATTTCATCAGCCACACCATTACTTTGTTTGCCTGTCCTGTTATGTTCTTGTCCATCGCCATTGTTTTTGAGGGTTTGACTTCTTCCCCTGCCTTCGGCTCCTTTACAAGCCAGCATCGGGGTTATTTTTCTGCCTCGTCAACGGGCAAAGGACAACCGGCAAATCCGGTGGTGGAAATACGCTTTCCGTGCAGCGGAAAGGAAGATTTCCGCAACCACCCGTGGTGGCTTGCCGGATTTGCAAGGCTTGGACACGGCCTGTTAGTTTTGCAGGGAAATAACCCGAAGCTGGCTCAGGAAGTACGGAGGCATCAGACCGGTATAAAAGGTGGAGCGTTGTATAAAGGGATTCGTTGATAAAACTGGACTATAACAGTATTCCGGCTTCGGGTGGGTCAACAATCGCCTGCCGGGCAGACAAAAGAGGACGCTTGTTGGCAGTGGGCAGGTATACGAGGTTGTTTCAGCAAGGCTGAAGTTCCCGTGTGCCTGCCAAAGACAACGTGCGTCCGTCTTCCTTCCTTGCGTGGGTCTGCCCAATGGACAGAGGTGCGCAAGGACTGGCTTCCGCTGATTATTCTGGGTCGGGGAGCCGGATATGCTTGTTATAAAAGGAAAATGGCACAAGTCCATAAAAGCAGGGAGATATACAAGTGGCAGAAACCGCAGGTATGGTTGCAACTATGCACCTATATATAATTGGTATAGGGCAGCTTGTCTGCCCGACGGTTTAGACTGCCAACAAAGACTTTGTTTTGGCAAACAGAAAAATCCCCTGCCGTGTTTCTCAACAAAGCAGAGGAAGTATCAAATATGAATATATGGGCATTAAAAAAGGTTCGGCATGGCCATAAAAGGGGGATATAACAGGAAAGGCTTGCCAAAAGACAAAGACGGATTGCCGGGCAAACAAAAAGGGAACTTGCCCTTTCCCTATCAGCGGACGTGTACGCCGACAGGGAAAGGGCGTGTTCACGTTTGCCCATGACGCGGAAGCCTCGCCGCCGTTTACAGCGGCATGGCTTGCGGCACAATCCTTCTTTCCTATGATATAAGGCAAGCCGCCGGCATCGAAGATGGTTATAAGAGGAAGGAAGTGTTAAATATAAATGTATGTATATCAGCAGAAAATATTATTTTTGCAGAAATAATTCATTATGCAATGACACATCAGGAGTTTAAAAACGCAGCCCGCCAGCACCAGATAGATTTCAAAGTGAACGACCACGAAATCAATGTTCCCGCAGACAGATTTCCTATTCGTTTCATGAAACGTAACGGCAAGGAGTATAGAATAGATGTAAGGAGTTCGCTTACATGGAAAGATGCCGTGGATGAAAACGGTGACTACCGCATATTCTTCAGCGGTTTCCGCCATGAAATCACTGAAATCATCAACCAAATAGAGTTCCCATCGAAAGGGCAGATGGTCACGAACCTATTGCGGAGCGAACATATTCCTTATAACTTGTTTTACCCGATGCGGTATGACTTGGATGGCGCGGCCATGTTATTCAACAGGATATTGGGCAAGAATAAGATAGCGGGCATAGGCAAGATATTGATTGAATACAATCCTGGAGGTTTGCACGACGGAACTTCATTCGATGTTTTCGTGGAATACGACAACAAGTCCGGGCAGAAAGGCGGGATAGGCATTGAGGTGAAATATACCGAAAAGGAATATCCTATAAAGCGTGGGACGAAAGAATGGAATGAAACCCACAATGAGGCAGGCATCCATTTAGCAGACAATTACAGAAAGCCGAGCACTGATTGTGGCTGGTTCAAGGAGAAACATATTGGAGATGTGCCGTTTGAAGATGCAGAAGGGATGACACACCATGTGGTAGCCAATCAATATCGCCAGATATGGCGTAACCATATACTTGGGGCATCAATGGTGCTGGGCTTGTGTGACGATATATTGTCTGAATTTACGAGCCTGACTATCTATCCGAAAGGCAATGTGCATTTCTCAGGAATATGGTCAGAATATGAGTCCATGTTGACGCCATCAGGGCAGGAAACATTCAGACATCTTACTTACGAGGATTTGTTTCACATGATGCAAGAATGCCTTAACGTCACGAAAATCCCCAACCTTAATCAATGGATGGATTATCTAAATAGGCGATACATCATAAAATGAAACTTTTTCTATAGGTCTGTCTCAAAAGCAGAAAGACGGAAAACTATGATTTATTTAGTCAAAGGGCGGATGCCCACCCAACATGCTTGATTGTATATATAAATGGTTGGTGCGGTCTATAAGTGTAATGTAATGGTACAACAGGAAAACAGCAGGGAAAGCAAGGCACACCGGGTATTGTACTGTACCCAATATGTGCCTTGTCTGATGGCGATTAAAATTAAGTCCTTATCCGCTGCCTAATCAAATTCATATTGCTGTTTACAAGGTTGACAATGCGGTCGTGGTATTCTGTGTTTTGGTTGCACACGCCACGGCTCTGCACCACGCAAAGTTTCTTCAAGTCCACCTCGACCGTTTCAATGCGTTTGTTCCCGATGGTAGCCGACAATATCAGCGAGTTCTCCTTGCGGTAGTAGGCGTTGGCATATACACAGTGGTGCATCAGCGTACCCTCTTCCGCTATCTCGGCTACGCTCTCCAACACTCTGACGTTCAGTGTCCCGTCCGTAATGAGGATGCCGAAGAACTTGCCTTTCTGCGACAGGTAGCCTTTCTCATATTGGGCGGCTTCCTTTCGACGCAACGCCAGACGTTCACGTTCTTCCTTGCGGTTGCGCTGTTCCACCAACTTGTCGTGTTCGGCTTTCAAGTCGGCAGGACAAACATATTTCGGACATCGGATGTCCTTGCCCATACGTTTCAACAGGTCAATAGTATCGCACCACATTGAGCCGTCAGTAATGGTATAGCCATTCCGCAGGCAGATTTTCACAGACGGCCAGTAATCGTCCAGGCGAGTTGATGAGTGCAGGCAATGGCGCAACAGGTCATATTGTCCGGCTTTCATCAAGGTTTCCGCTTTCGGGTCAGTGAGCAAAGCAGTGATGAGCCTTGCCGGTGCCACGTCGTGCAGGTTGCCGTCAAAGCCATTCCTTTTCAGCGTATCAATGGCAGTGTACTTTGGATAGGTGTCAAAAGTTGCAAGATGTCGGAATACATCTTTTTTATCTTCTCGAATTGCCATTGGAGAAATAAAGGAGAAACTATCCAAATACCGACCCAATATGCGCTGAATGGCTACAAGCGTTTGCTTGCCTTTGTCGTTCCACCAATATTGCCCGATTTCCAAGGCGTAAGGGTGAGCCTTGCAGCCTTTCTCCATTTCCACCACAAGCAGAAACATTCGCAAGGTCTGATACTCCCCACACTTGGCAAGCACGGTGAAATAGCTCTTCTGCTTCACTTTGCGGACAAGGGTATTCTTGACCTTCAGTTTTGCGTGGCATTTCGGACAGACACAATGCTCTGTCGCTTTTTTCTTTACCCATTCATGGCCGCAGTCCATGCAGGTTGTCCGACCCTTGGGCAGTCGGTGTGCGAAGTGACTGACACACTCACGGAACGCCCACGAAAGTTGCGTCTTTGACAAAGGGTGGAGTTTGTCGCTTTGGGCAAGCACCGCTTTCTCGAATTTGTTGCGTGGTTTCATCGTCAAAAACCGAATAAGTTAGGTTCTGTTTGTTTGGCCTCCTGTGGTTTTGCCGCCGACTTGCTCTTGCGTTGCTGCATCTTGCGCAGTTCCTCGGCTTGGTATTGGCTGATAGCCCTCTGCCGTGCCTCGGCTTTCTCTTCCTCAGTCAGTTCAATACGGTTGTTGACTATCACCTTGCAGTTGACTGGCTTGCCTATGTCCGTTATGTCCTCGTCATAAAAATGACAAGCGAGCGAATACACGTCATCGTCAGCCATGCCGACACAGCCCTCATTGGCCATTGCTTTGACTTGGTTGAGTATGAACGTGATGCAATCGTCCAAGTTCTTGTTTTCCTTGGCATAAGCCACTGCAAAGAGTTCGTCCGTCTTGGCTCTTCCGTCCAAATAACTCTTGATGGCCTGTTTGAAATGTTCAGTTCCTTTCATAGTTGTCATTGTTTGATGGGTTGGATATAATAGACGTCGCAGTCCACTACCTCTGTCGGCAAGCCGAAAGCCGGGTAATGTGAGAAATAGGGTTGCGTGCCGCATTCATCGTCCATGACGGGTGAAACTACTTGTACGCCTATACCTTTATACCAGCGGTCGATAGTTTGTATTTCTTCCTCTGTCAGTCCGCTTGCATCGCCATTGACGATGTAGCACAAGCTCCATGTCGGTATCTTTTCGGTTGTCTTTTCCATATGGGTATGCTTTGGGGTTAGTCAATCTCTATCTCGTCAGGATAAACCACTATCTCCGCTCCGCTGCTCACTTGGACGATATAGCCTTTGTCGGTCTGTCCGACTATGGTTGCCGAGCGGTAGCCTTTCCACGGGGTCAGCAGCCAGCAATGCTTGCCGTAATCCTCAAAATCTTCTCTGTTGTCGTAATCGTACATATTGGTGTATGTTTTTGATGTTAAACTTTCCCTGTCATCGGTCCTTCTTGCCGTGACCGATTTTGGATTTTATCGATGCGGCGGCTCGGCTATCGGGAAAGCCTCATGCGGCGGCTTTTGTTGCCAATTACGCTCCGCAAGGAGGAAGAATTTGCAAGAAATCCACTTCAAGCCGCCGCCATCAGGCGCGATGGACGACCTTTGCATCAGTAAAACCAAACGGTGACGGCAGGAGGCGGGATAAAGAATAGCCGGTATAACAAGGCGGGTAATGGTAGAACAGGCGGCAGGTCATTTTTAAGAGGGACAAGTCACCAAGTGCATTGAGCACAAAAAAAGCGGCCGAAGCCGCTCTTTCCGGAGATGGAAGAGGTCTATGCTGCCTCCTTCTGTTTCTTGGCGCGGGTCTTGGGTTGGGGCTTCTCGGCCTTCTCCGGTTTCTCCACCGCTTCGTAGAACTTCTTGGCCACGAACTTGATGCCGTTCTGCTTGGTACCGTTCTTGTCGGTCCACTCTTCGGGCTTCAAATAGCCCTCGATGGTGAGCAGCGTACCTTTTTTCAGCAACTCGAACGATGCGCTGCCGCTCTTGCGCCAGGCTTCCACGTTGATGAAGGCAGACACGCGGTTGGTGGCGTTGTCCTTGGTTTCCTTGCGGCCGATTGCCATCGGGAAACGGGCTACATCGTTGTTGGTAAACGTGCGGATTTCAGCGTCCTTTGCTACAAAACCTGTGATGACGAAAGAATTTTCTACTTGCTTCATGACTGTAAGTTTTTAGAAGTTGAACAATTAATTTTTACGGATGCAAGAAGATATTGCAGGCATAGGGCAGCACCAAGGGCGGCACGGCAAATACGCAACATTTTATGCGGGGCGGAAAATGTCGGAAGATTTCCGGGGCATGCCATTGGTCAGAACGTCAGTGTCCCGTAACGCCAACGGCGTGCTGTATTATATCTTTGCATCATGGAAAAATATTGTGGCTTCGGTAAGCGCACGGCCATGCAAGAAGCAACACGGAAATTCAGTCACAGGTTATGATGAAGGATGCCAATAATCCGCCTGCCAAAAAAGAAAGCCCGTTCTGATGGCTATGCAACGGGCCAAGGACGAAACGGCGATTCCAACCACCGCTTTCATTGTGGAAGTCGCAAGGGCGGAAGCGATACCGATATTGCCAGAAAAAGGCCGCTCTACCATTGGAGAGGATATGCCCGAAGACAAGACTGACGAATGGGGAATGTGGACAGAATGGCTGTGCGTGTACTGTTCGAAGCTGCGGGGAAGAAATGAAGGAAGGATGCCCATCAACCCAAGTCCAAGATACGATGGAGGATAGGCGCATGGCCGCCTATCGGGAAAGAGGCCCGGTCGCCTTTGGCGAAAGGCAAGCCGGCAAAAGGAGATAAACCGGTGTAAAAGTGTGGAAACTCGTAAAATAAGGACAATCACGTGCATAAAAATGGTAATTTTGCAAACCGAATGGTAATGCAACAAGAAAACAGGGATATGGAAAATTCACATAAAACAGTCATCAACGAGTCAGGAATAGAAAAGGAGGACGGGGTAAGGCTCATCCTTTATTCAGCCGACCAGAGCAGCGAACTGCCGTTGGACTTTGCCGATGGTGGCATCCGTGCAGGCTTTCCCTCACCGGCACAGGACTACATGACGGAGAGCATCGACCTGAACCGCGAGTTGGTGCGTCATCCCGCCACCACGTTCTATGCCCGTGCCGTAGGTGATTCGATGAAGGATTGCGGCATCGACGATGGCGACCTGCTGGTGATTGACAAGGCCATCGACCCGCAAGAGGGTGACATCGTGGTGGCCTACATTGATGGGGAATTCACGTTGAAGCGGGTGAAATTCGACCCACACGCCGGTTGCCTGTGGCTGATGCCTGCCAACAAAGACTACCCGCCCATCAAGGTGACGGAGGAAAACAATTTTATCGTATGGGGTGTATTGACCTACAACATCAAACGCCAATATCGGAGGAAATGAGAGCCATGTTCGGTTTGGTAGATTGCAATAACTTCTATTGCTCGTGCGAACGGGTGTTCAATCCGGGTTTGCACACACAGCCCGTGGTGGTGCTGTCTAACAATGACGGTTGCATCATTGCCCGCAGCAACGAAGCAAAGGCGTTGGGCATAGAAATGGGTATGCCGTTTTACCAAGCCAAAGAGTTGCTGGAGCGTGAAAAGGTTGCCGTGTTCAGTTCCAACTACACACTCTATGGCGACATGAGCCGCAGGGTGATGATGTTGCTCTCGGAGTTCACGCCCGAATTGACGCAGTATTCCATCGATGAAGCTTTCATCGACCTTACAGGCATGGGCGGTGGAGAAGCCTTACGTGACTACGGCAAACGCATCGTGCGTACCATTGGCAAGGGCACAGGCATCCCGGTGACTCTTGGCATAGCCCCGACCAAGACCTTGGCAAAAGTGGCAAGCAAGTATGGTAAAAGATACAAAGGCTACGAAGGAGTTTGTCTGATTGACACTGAAGAAAAGCGTATCAAGGCATTGCAAGGTTTTGACATCGCCGATGTATGGGGCATAGGCAGACGTTCGGCAAAAAAGTTAGAGTATTATGGGGTCAAGACTGCATGGGATTTCACGCAGTGGAGTGAAAGCCGGGTAAGGCGTTTGCTTACCGTGACAGGCACAAGGACATGGAAGGAACTCCGTGGTGAAAATTGTATTGACATCAGCGAACTGCCCGAAAAGCAAAGCATCTGTACCAGCCGTAGTTTCCCCGGCAATGGTTTGTCGGAGTTGAGAGTGGTGGAAGAAGCGGTAGCCAACTTTGCAGCTTCATGCGTCCGCAAACTGCGGGAGCAAAAAAGCCGTTGCAGCCAACTGACAGTTTTTGCATACACCAGCCGTTTCCGCAACGATGTGCCAAACCATACCATCAACCACACTGTTTCATTGCCCATGCCCACCAACGACCAGTTGGAGTTAGTGGCAGCAGCCGTGCAAGCACTCCGATCTGAATGGCGTGAGGATGGCAAATACCACTACAAGAAAGCCGGTGTCATCGTGTGGAATATCAGCCCTGATACAGCAGTGCAGGCCATCCTCTTTGATTCAATCGACCGGGCAAAGCAAGCTCGTCTTTCAGCAGCCATCGATGCCATCAACCGAAGGAATGGTTTCAATACCGTAAAAGTGGCAGTCCAAGGCACGGATAAACGTTGGCACCTGAAATGTGAACATAAGTCTGCCCAATACTCCACAAACCTCTGTGAAGTCATCAAGGTCAAGGTCTAAGCAATGGCCTTTTGCCTTCCAAAAAAGAAAGGCTGGTGTAACTGGCAAAGTGGTTTAGTCCATTCCTTGTACTATATATACAAGACTCCAACAAAGCCTATCCTTTTAAACTGATTTAAAGAGGCAATACAACACCAACAAGTTTGACTCAGTCCTTTATATATACAAGATGTGATTAAACCTATTTATTAGGACTGCTGTTCATCGTAGAAGTAATGCAGCAAGAGGTTTACTCTGTTCCTTGTAGTATATATACAAGATGCCATTAAACTTATTATTGGAATTACTGTTCATCGCGGAAGAAATGCAGCAAGAGGTTTACTCTGTTCCTTGTAGTACATATACAAGAATACTCTAAACTTACTTTTTTAACTTCAGCTTGCGTAATCAAGCATGGTTAGAGAATCTTAGTCAATCGGCCAACAAGGACTTCCGATACCCCCACGGAAACCTCACCATCAACAGCTAAAACTTTTTCTTTTGGAAGGCAAAAAATCAAGTTGAAGCCATTACCTTTGTACACTTGATAGGCAGGCTTCCTTGCTCTTGGTAAGACATTATTTTCAATCAAAATGTTACCTGTTTGTTATCCTTGTTTTTGTTATTCTTATTATATTACAGTGTTTCAATAAGATATATTCTCAAATTTAAGCTATACCCATTTGTGGCGCGCTGCGTAAAATTCCAGATCATCAACTCCGATTATCTTGCCTATCTTCTTTAGCCCATAGTTCAAAGCAGCACTGAAAGAATCCATCCGGCTATACCAATGGTAGAATCCAAACACACGCTCACCAGCCGGATCACGGTACTTATCCACCAAAGCCTGTATCTCTGGCTCTATCTTGATTGATATTTCCGCACCGTCCGCTCTTCTGTTTTTCGTCTTTGTCCTCTGGTAAGTTATGCGACCATTTTTGCAGTCCGTACAGTAGTACAAATCTACGGCATTCATTCCGACCAGTGCGAAACTCAACAAAAACACATCCTTTGCCAGATTGAACCTGTTTTTACCCGGTTGCATTATCTCCGTATATGGAAGCTCCGCCAACTTCCGCATAGTCACAACATCCAATGCTCTTTTTCGTGTTACCGGGATCTTCGGCAGCTTCACTTTCTTGAACGGAGAATATGGTATTCGTATAACCCCCATGTCCTCATCATTAAATTCTGCCTTTGCACGGTTATGTATGGCTCTTAGCTGGCTTGGGTACAATGATTGCGCCCTTTCTCCTTTTTTCCTGTTAGTTCCGGCTGGTTGCAATGCAATCCACCTTATCCAGTCCTCAATGAAGCGTGATGTTACTTCATGGATGCTTATCTTATCCCTGCCAACGAACTTCACCAGATTGTTTATCGCCACTTCGTATGAGTTTGCGTTTCCATTGTGTCCGCTATCACGGAGCTTCTGGATATACTTCCGGGCGTAATCCACAATATCAAGATCAAAGTGTTCTCCAGTGTCAGAGGTGATAAGATCCACAACCTGATCCACTGTCATATCTTTCAGCCTTTCCCCTGCACGATCACAGATGTTGCGGTACTTCTTCACAAGCTGATCTGTGAGATCTATGTACTTCTGGTTTTTCAATTTCAACGCACGGGTAAGATCTTCTTTCGTCACATAGTATGTGGTGGCAAGATACCTCTTTTGCCTGTTGTGCGTAACCCTTATCTTTATGTTATATGTCCCGTCTGATTTCTTTTGGTGGGCATATACTTCCGCTTTGAATGTAGCCATATATATAATCTCTGTAGAACATTTGTAGAACTTTGTACCGCAAAGATAGGCTTTTTTTGCTGTAAATGCGGAAAAGAAAAAGCCCACCCTTGTTAAAAAGGTGGGCTAAAAAGTAGCTCCGATGGGAATCGAACCCATATTTGCGGTTTAGGAAACCGCCGTTCTATCCGTTGAACTACAGAGCCTTATGTAATTTCAAGAGGATTGCCGGATAATGTTCACTCGGTGAATCCGGCTCACCTCATCTTTTTAGTGCCGTTGCCCCGTGTCCAATGTTTAGGAAACGCTTGTTCTATCCGTTGAACTACCAAGGCGAGTGTGCAAATTTACTGCTTTTTGTGCTAATTCCCATATATTTGCTCAAGAAAAACACAAGGACCTTACATTTTTTGTAATAATTCTGCCTTTTTATTTTGATTTTTAAAGGAAGTTCCCCAATTTTGTGTGCATTTAATACGAGAACTCTAAAAAAATATAGTATGGCAAAAGAAATGATAGTCAAAGAACTGCATGATGTCGTAGTTCGTTTCTCGGGAGATTCGGGCGATGGCATGCAGCTTGCCGGAAATATGTTTTCAAATATTTCGGCTACGGAAGGAAATGATATCAGTACATTCCCCGATTATCCGGCTGATATACGGGCTCCGCAAGGTACGCTGACGGGAGTATCGGGCTTTCAGGTACATATCGGGTCGGGTAAGGTCTATACGCCGGGAGACAAATGTGATGTGTTGGTCGCTATGAACCCTGCTGCATTGAAAACACAGTACAAGTTCTGTAAGCCTCAAGCGGTTATTATCATCGATACGGACTCGTTTACCAAACGTGATTTGGAGAAAGCACAGTTCCAATTGGAAAACCCATTCTCTGAACTGGGTATCAAAAACGAAGTAGTAGAGGCAGCCATTACCACGATGTGCAAAGAGAGCCTGAAAGACAGCGGATTGGATAATAAGTCTATCATGCGTACCAAGAATATGTTTGCATTGGGACTGGTATGTTGGCTGTTCCACCGCGATGTCAGTGTAGGTGAAAAACTGCTGCGCGAGAAGTTTGCCAAGAAACCGGCAATAGCAGAAGCTAATATTAAGGTGCTTTACGATGGCTATCATTTTGGCGAAAACACACATGCTTCTGTTTCTGCCAGCTATACAGTACCGAGTAAGGAGCCTAAGGAAAAAGGGCGTTATATGGACATCAATGGCAACAAAGCGACTGCATACGGCTTGATTGCTGCTGCTGAAAAAGCCGGATTACAACTTTATTTGGGCTCGTATCCGATTACACCTGCCACTGATATCCTGCACGAATTGGCGAAGCATAAGTCATTAGGCGTAAAAACCGTGCAATGCGAAGACGAGATTGCCGGATGTGCTTCGGCTGTAGGTGCAGCTTTTGCCGGTGCACTTGCTGTCACTACTACTTCAGGGCCGGGTATTTGCCTGAAGAGTGAGGCGATGAATCTGGCGGTGATAACCGAACTTCCATTGGTCATTGTGGATGTGCAGCGTGGAGGTCCCTCCACTGGTTTGCCTACCAAGTCGGAACAGACAGATTTGTTGCAGGTATTGTTCGGAAGAAACGGCGAAAGTCCGATGCCGGTCATCGCTGCCATTTCGCCTACTGATTGTTTCGATGCCGCTTTCATGGCCTGTAAGATAGCTTTAGAGCATATGACTCCCGTGGTATTGCTTACCGATGCCTACATCGCTAATGGTTCGGCTGCATGGCATTTACCCGATTTGGCGAAATATCCTGAGATTCGTCCGCCATATGTCAAGCCGGAAATGGCAGGCTCGTGGACGCCTTTCCAGCGTGACCCGAATTCGTTAGTACGTTATTGGGCGATACCTGGCACGAAAGGTTTCATGCACCGTATCGGAGGACTGGAAAAAAGCAGCGAGACAGGTGCCATCTCTACCGATCCCGAAAACCATCACCTGATGACGGGCATTCGTGCGGAAAAAGTAGCACGCATCGCTTCGTGCATTCCCGATTTGCAGGTAGAAGGATGTGAGGATGCAGATTTGTTGATCGTCGGTTTTGGCGGTACATACGGACATTTGCATTCTGCCATGGACATATTGAACGACCAGGGCAAGAAGGTGGCACTGGCACACTTCAAATACCTTAACCCGCTGCCGAAAAATACAGCAGAAGTGCTTCGCCGTTACAAGAAAGTTGTGGTGGCAGAGCAGAATATGGGACAGCTCGCAGGCTACCTGCGCATGAAGGTAGAAGGCATTCATCTCTATCAGTTTAATCAGGTGAAAGGACAGCCTTTCGTTGTGCAAGAACTGGTAGAAGCCTTTAATCGCATTCTGAATGCATAAGAGATAAGTTCTTTTAAGTTTTTCAGTTTTTCAGTTCTTAAGTTTTTAAGTTGAGAAAGAATAAACTCACGAACTTAAGAACTTGCAAACTTAAAAACTAAAAAACTCACGAACTTAAAAACTAAAAAACTCACGAATTTAAAAACTAAGAAACAACTATGTATACAGCAGCCGATTATAAAGCAGGCCAGCCGCGCTGGTGTCCCGGATGTGGCGACCATGCATTCTTGAACTCATTTCATAAGGCACTTGCCGAGTTGGGTGTACCTCCTCATGAAATAGCTGTTATCTCCGGTATCGGATGTTCATCGCGTTTGCCTTATTATATGAATACGTATGGTATGCACACCATTCACGGGCGTGCGGCAGCCATTGCTACAGGGGCAAAAGTGGCAAATCCGAATCTTACCATCTGGCAGATTTCGGGTGATGGTGACGGACTTGCCATTGGAGGAAATCATTTCATCCACGCTATTCGCCGTAATGTGGATATTAATATCATCTTGTTGAACAACCGTATTTACGGTTTGACGAAAGGACAATATTCGCCAACGTCAGCACGTGGCTTTGTCAGTAAGTCGTCACCTTACGGCACGGTAGAAGATCCTTTCCGGCCGGCAGAGCTTTGCTTTGGTGCCCGTGGACGCTTTTTTGCCCGCTGTGCAGCTGTAGATGGCGGACCATCTGTCGAGGTGTTGCAGGCAGCTGCCCGTCACAAAGGTACTTCGGTAGTGGAAGTGTTGCAGAATTGCGTTATCTTTAATGATGGCACACACAATGCCGTAGCGAAAAAAGAAGACCGGGAACGCAATGCCATTTATCTGGAACATGGCAAACCTATGCTTTTCGGACCGAACCGGGAGTTTGGCTTGATGCAGGAAGGCTTTGGGCTGAAAGTCGTGAAATTGGGTGAAAACGGCATTACGGAGAGCGATATCCTTGTACACGACGCCCATTGTGAGGACCATACCTTGCAATTGAAGTTGGCATTGATGGAAGGACCGGATTTTCCCATTGCCTTGGGGGTAATCCGCGATGTGGAAGCTCCTACTTATGACGAAGCGGTAGAAGAGCAGATAAAGGAAGTGTCGGCAAAGAAACCATACCATAATTTTGCAGAATTGCTCGATACCAACGATACATGGGAAATCAAGTAATTTATTCAAGTTCAGCAAGCTGCAAAACTAGAGCCGTTATGTAAGTAACTAATTTAGAAGCTGTTTTGAATTTATCGTGCGATGATTTGGGATGAGTTTTTGAGGCATTTTCGCTTCTGCGATGAGGAAGATAGCGGGCTATCTGACGAAGAACAGGAGCGAAAAAGACCAAAAAATCGCCCAAAGCACACACGAAAACGGATACATCAAGCCAAGAAAAACTTTTTGGAGAAATTCAAAACAGCTTCTTTAGTTTATATGAATTCCGCAATTAGCCAATGTAGGGGCGGGGTTCGCCCGCCCGTATGCGTCCACGTGGATGTTTTCGGGCAGGCAAACCCTGCTCCTACAAGTTAATTGGCAAGATGCGGACATTCATTTTAGTTTATATTGTAGAAGTTAAGCCGATAGTAAGTCAAAGAACCGTATGCACAGAGGTATTGGCATCTGACTCCCATCCCATCAAGTGGGCGATAACTCCATCTAACTCCCTTTTAACTCCTGATTGGCATTACTTATAAGGTCTTGTATGTTATAAAAAAGCGGTTCTTTTGAGCCGCCTTTTTATTGTCCCTTTCAGAATAATTTTGTTTCTTTGCGTAAATCCAAAACTTGATGCACGATGAAGTACCCGATAGGAATCCAAAGCTTTGACCAGATTATAGGAGACGGCTATGTATATGTCGACAAGACCGGTTTGATTTACCAGTTGGTGAAAGGTGGGAAAATCTATTTCCTGAGCCGCCCTCGCCGGTTCGGCAAGAGCCTGCTGGTCTCTACCTTGAAATGTTATTTTCAGGGGAGGAAAGAACTATTTAAAGGGCTTGCCATTGACAAGTTGGAAACCGAGTGGGCGGAATACCCCGTGTTCCATATCGACTTTAATGTGGGAGACTTTACCCTGCCAGGCAATTTGGAAGCGAGAATAGAAGAGACCATGGCAGCCTGGGAAAAGCAGTATGGCAGGAGCGATACGGCGCAAACGACAGGCGCACGCTTTATCCATGTGCTGCATCAGGCACGCAAACGGTACGGCAGACGTTGCGTGGTATTGATAGACGAATACGATAAACCTATCCTTGACGTGCTGGATACGGGATATGCCACTACGGTAGACGGTGAAAGGCGTCTGCTGGAAAACCGTAACCGAGAAATATTGAAGAGTTTCTATTCGGTATTCAAAACCGCTGACGAGGACTTGCAGTTTGTGCTGTTGACGGGCGTGACCAAGTTCTCTCAGGTAAGTGTGTTCAGCGGGTTCAACCAGCCGAGCGACATCAGCATGGACGAGCAGTATGAAACGCTTTGCGGCATCACACAGGAAGAACTGGAGCATTATTTTGCCGAGCCTATCAAGGCATTGGCTACAAAATATAAGGTTAATGAAGAAGGGATGCTGGACATGCTGAAGCACCGGTATGACGGCTATCACTTCAGCGGCAACCTGACGGACATATACAACCCGTTCAGCCTGCTGAACGCGTTTGCCAAAAAGGCACTCCGTGACTATT